>NZ_LSMM01000095.1:0-13928 GCF_001566815.1 Marinobacter sp. Hex_13 | reverse complement strand
TGCATCACTAGAGGCATTTCCAGGGTTATTCTGGTCGTGGTTCTGGGATGCGCAACGTTTGTTGCCGGTATGCACCTTACCGTTCACGGAACCCTGTTCCAGCTGTCACTGATTGGCAAGGGCGTTGATCCGACCTTTGTGACTGGCAGCCTGATCAACATTCACGCGCTTTGGCTTCCCGTCTACCTTTCCCTTGCCTGGATTCTTCATTGGCAGCACCGTCGTATCGACACAGAAGCACTGCCGGCGGGCAGGACCGGGCAGGTGGTGGTTGCGGTGCTCGTGGCCGCGGTCTATGGCGTGTCGTTCCAGAGCCTTACAACGCCCGCAAACAACGTTGTCGCCAGCTTCTTCGCCCAGATACCAGGGGCGATCATCGGGCCACTCGCCCCAGCACTATCCAAGGAAGACGAGGAGCTCAACGGGTCTGAAAAGGCCCTGAAAACATTGCAGACGGCGAGTTTTTTTCGTCACCAGGTTGCCGCCCCCATTGTGAGGGACCACCCCAACGTGCTGCTGGTCATGATTGAGGGTATGTCCGGCGGCTATTTCCCAAGCCTGAGCCGCTATCACGATCTCGACCCAACCGTTACCCTGGCCAGCCTTGAAGAAAACCTGCGCCGACATGGATTTCGTATCTACCGGAATTCGCTGAGCATGGAGCGCCAGACAGATCGCGGCACCTTTGCCATCTTGTGTGGCGAATACCCGGACTTCCGCCGGCAATCGCGGAAAATGGTTGATGTAGCTGAAGGCCGGGTTGTGGTGGACTGCATGCCCAAACATCTGAAGGAACATGGCTACCACACGGCCTACTGGCAGGCCGCGCCGTTGGATTACATGCAAAAGGGTGAGTTCATGCCGCAGGCCGGATTTATCGACGTCACCGGCGCAACGATCTTCAACGGCCCCGAAGAAGAAGTGGAAGGTTGGGGGCCACCTGATCCGATCTATTTCAGCAACGTTGCAAAGCGTCTGCGACAGCTTGATGAGAAGCCCGGCCCGTGGATGGTCACCCTGCTGAACGTGGGGACCCATCACCCGTTTAAAATCGGAAAAGAGCCGGAGCAACAACCACTGGATGACGAATTGAGCACCGAGGACATCACACCGGAGCCTCAGGAGGCGCGTAAGAAGGCCATGAGAACCATGGAAGATGCCTTGAATCGGTTTCTTGACGACCTGGCGTCCGACGGCATTCTTGACGACACTTTAGTCATTATCACATCGGATGAGTCCGGCGGATTCATTCGCAAGGATCATGAATCCGTACCTCTGAACAGCAACGTTGGTGTGCTGGCGATACGTCCTCCGGACAGCGATTCACTCGAAGATTACGCCAATCGCGACCAGATCGTGGCGCAAATCGATATTCCACCCACCATCCTGGATGCAACGGGGCTCGGAACAGAGGCCGGCGACATGATTGGCCGGAGCCTGATGGTCAAGCAACCGAAACAGCAACGCGACCTGCTGTTGGCGGACACCTATACAGGGCTCAAGTATTTCCTGAGGGAATCGGGGCAGCTTCTGAGCTGCAGCGAACTGATGACCGACTGCACCACTTGGCGCTTTAATCCGGAGCGGCTGTTTGGCACGCTTGAGGCGACGAATGCCGAACCATTCCTGACGTTCGATGAGCGCACGGCATTGTTCAACAGGGCAGCCCTCATGAAGCCCGCTGAGGACCCCTGAGCTTGAAACTTCGATATGGGAACGGCTACCTGAATGAAGATTCTTGCACTGCACACTCTGGCATTCCTGCACGTTCATCGCCGGGCGCTGTTGGTCTTTTATCTGTTTTTCACCGGCCTCGTTCTGGCCGCCATTGCGCCGCTCTTTTCCAGCGGCCTGGCAGCGCTTCGGCCGATAACCGGTCACGCCGCCATCAGCACTGGTGGGCTGGTGCAGTTTGTGGTGTCCCCTGGCGGCTTACTATGGATCGGCGCAACGGCGACCCTGACCGCTCTCCTGGTAATCCTGCAACAGGCGGGCATGACCTGGATTGCCGCCTCCGGCGGAGGCCGCGAATACCGGATAGCCATTGCGACGCTGTGGGCTCTTGCGCGACGTTTCAAACAACTACTCACCCTCACCCTGCTGCAATTGGGCGGCCATGCGCTGATCGCTGTGCCTTTCCTGCTGGCCATAGTGGTGAGTTACCAGTGGCTGATCTCCCCCCACGACATCTACTATCTGAAGCTGGAACGGCCACCCGAAGTCTGGTGGTTCCTGGGCATATCTGGTGTCGCAGCGCTGGGAATCGCCGTATGTAACGGCTGGCTTTATCTGCGCTGGGTACTATCGGTTCCCCTGCTCCTGCTGGAGCGCAGAGGTGCGCGCGACGCTCTCAGACAAAGTAGCCGCTATATCCACGGCCAGCGCCTGCCTGTGATGGGCGCAATCATCGCAGGCCTGGTCGGCCTGGCGCTGATCCCCATCGTGGTTACATGGCTGTTCCAGGCAGTGGGAGGCGAGATCATAACGAGCCTGCCGGAGCGAATGGGCGTGCTGATGCCCGTCACCCTGGGCCTGATCGCGCTCTATATCCTGTTCACCCTCACCGCCGCCTTTGCTGGCATGGCGGCCTACAGCATGCTGATATACAGCGTGTATAGGCAGGCAACGGGGCACCACCGTCACAGCACTGCCCAAACCCTGCCCCGGCGGGCCTCACCACTGGCGTGGTCGGCCGAGCTTTTAATCATCATCCTGGCCGCCACCCAGGCCTGGTTTGTCCTGCAATCCTTCGACCACCAGGACGATGTTTCCATCACTGCCCATCGTGGCAGTGCTTTCAAGGCGCCGGAAAACACCATGAGCGCCATAAGACAAGCCATTGAGGATGGCGCCGACTACGTTGAAGTGGATATCCGCATGACCGCGGACGGCGTGCCGGTGCTTTGGCACGATACCGACATGCGACGTGTCTTCGGCCTGAACGCCAGGATCTCCGATATCACCCTGGAAGAGGCCCGTGCCCGGGACGCTGGTTCGTGGTTCGGCCCTGCGTTCAGCGATGAGCGAATCGCCACCCTGGAACAGGTCATTGAAACCACCAGAGGACAAGCCCATCTATACCTCGATCTGAAGCCCGCTCCGGAGACGCCCGACCTGACCAGGGAGGTGGTCCATATGCTGCAGCGCATGGATGCCGTGGAGAACACGGTGATTGCGGCCGCCGAATGGCGGGTCCTGGCCGAAGCGCGACAACTGGAGCCTTCGCTGAAAACCAGCCTGCTGGCACAATTCATCGTTGGTCCGCTGTGGGAGCAACACTTTGACATACTGGGCCTGCGACAGAACCGTGTCACTCCCGCTACGGTGGCGCGCACCCACCGTGCTGGCAACGAACTCCATGTCTGGACGGTCAATACGCCGCAGGCGATGTCACGTTTTATCGACATGGGGGTGGATAATATCATTACCGACCGACCGGCTGTGTTGGCGCAACTGCTACAACGCCGACAGGCACTGACCGACGCAGAACTTCTGGTGATCAAGCTCAGGAACTGGCTGCGCTAGTCTGCCCACCGGGCCGTAGCCGATACCCCACGCCGGACACGGTTTCGACCCGGGCAGCCTGATCCCCCAGTTTCTTGCGCAAGGTGCGAACCACCGCGTCAACCACGTTGCTGCCACCCTCGTATCGCGTCCCCCACACATCCTGCAACAGTTCACTGCGCGACACGGCCTTGCCCTCACGAGCATTCAGGTAACGCATGACACCGAATTCCAGTGGCGTCAGAGCTACCCTGCCCGTTTCGAGTACCAGTTCCCGGGCGTCCGGGTCCAACAGTTCGTTCCCACGCCGAACGCCAAGCTCCGCAGCTGCAAGGTCCGCCAGCCAGCCGTCCACCGAGGCGGGGCCAAAATCGAGCACGGCAGAATGGTAGCGTCGGCCATCCAACACAACGGTGTGATCTTCCAGCACTTCAAAACCCAACCGTCTGGCGACAGCAGCGTAGGCGCCCATATCCCGGACTGTCAGGTAAACACGGCGAAGTCTGGGCCTGAGCTCCATGTAGGCACGTTTCAGGTCCAGCCAAACCGCTGCCTGTACGTCACCCGGAGAGTCTCCGTCATCAATGCTCAACCAGCGGCGGCAAAACAGGGCAATGGCATCCCGGGGCATGGGATGTTGTTTGAGATGGGAATACCACTGGCCAGCTATCGGATCGTCCAGCAGCCAGGCCGGCTGGAGCTCGTCCGAACGGAGCTTGCCGTAGAAACCTACCATGCGGCCCTCACCGTCCCGGACCGATGAGAATGCCTGGGGCAAACGACGCCACCACGCCATCAAAGCGACAGCGGCCTCACTTCCCTCCCAGGTATGGGTAATATCCTCCAGCGCAGGTCCATCGTCTGCCTGGGCCGGCTCTACGGCGAACGTGGGGGAACCACTCGGGAAAAACGCTTCCCGCACCACTGGGTTTTCAATCATGAACAGCATGTCGGCGGTGTATCGCCAGAGATCACCGCCACCGGCAACGCCCGCCTCTGTCGCCAATTGCCGCCAGGCTGTACGGCGGTATTCGAGATAGCGCGCCGGATCACTCGCATGCAGGGAACGCGCAATGGCCTCTCGCACCGCATCGTGGATCAACAGACCATCGCTGGCGCCAACCACAATGGGCAAGCGACGCAGCCTCTCCCAGGCATCCTGGGGCGGCACATCCGGAAACAGCGCTTGCAGTAGCGACAGGGTTACCCGGCGGACAACGGCCGCCCCCTCAAGCACCCGCCGGGTAACCTCATCGCCAACATCCTCAAGAAAAATCTGTGTGAGTTCATCAAGGGCGCGCTGCAAGGGCGCACCGGTGGGCCATTGCTCCGGCGAGGCCTCCCTCACGGCTGCCGCAGCGAGCTTCAACGCCAACGGATGGCCATGAGTACAGCGGGCGATCAGGGATATGTCCGCCTGCTCCAGGCCCAGGCCCTGCAGGAAGTTCTCCGCCTCTGTGTCGGTCAACGAGGAAACCGGGACAGCCCGCATTAACCACCCCCATCCCGGGCTCGCGTACCAGGCTGAGGTAGGCGGCTGGCGCCCCACCAGAACCACCCTTACGTTTTCGGGCAATAGCGGAATGAACACCTGCCTCAACCAGGTATCCAGAAGCCTGAATACTTCAAAGGTATCGAAGGCCAGTACAACAGCGCCGCCCAGCTCTCCCAACCGATCAGCGATGTCCCCGGCACGCGATCCTGTGTCACCAATGGCCTCCGCGAGCGACCCGAGCACACCCTGCTCAGTAGGCTCCACATGGCGACAATCAAGCAGGATAACCGTTGCTCCCCCGGCCCGGGCGATCGTTGCGAAACGCGCCAGCAACGCGGACTTGCCAATGCCGGCGATACCGTGAACGTGTAACACCCTCGGCCCCTTTGGCATCAACATGGTTTCCAGGGTGCCAAGCTCTGTATCGCGCCCTACAAACGTCCGGTGAGCCCGGGCCGCCAGTATGTCGGACATCCGTTGCGGCATGATCGTCTCCCTCCGCTACATTCTCACGATATTCTCATCCCCTCATCACCTCAAAACACCTATTCAGGGCTATAACTGACAATAGCAGTAACCGCACACCAACCCTCAATTTGAGTAAGGAGGCGACGATGAGCACCCAATGGCAAATTCAGGGTGACTATCTTGAAAGTTGCACATGCAAAGGCGCTTGCCCATGCATTTACCTGGAACCACCGACAGAAGGCGACTGCTCGGCCCTGGTCGGCTGGCACATCAAGAAAGGAGCTTACGGCGAGGTGGCGCTTGATGATCTGAATATAGCGCTTGCGCTCAACGCCCCGGGGCCCATGGCAGAAGGCAACTGGAAAGTTGTGTTGTACCTCGACCAACGCGCCGATGAGCACCAGCAGGAAGCGCTTGGCAATATCTTCGGCGGCAAGGCCGGCGGCCACCCGGAACTGCTGGCCTCCATGATCGGAGACGTTCTTGCTGTCGAGAGACAGCCCATCGGGTTTTCCGTTGATGACGGCGGGCGGCATCTGACCATCGGCTCATCCTACGAAGCCGATGTCAAAGCGATCGAAGGCCAGAATGGACGCAAGGTCACGATCGACAACCACCCACTGGCCGTCGCTCCGGGCCACTCACTGGTCGTTGCGAAGTCACGGAGTTTGCGCCATCAGAATCACGGCATCGATCTGGATATGAGCGCGCGGACAGCGCTCTACTCTCCATTCGAATACGCCGGCCCCTGACAACGGAGAGACACCTGAGGTGATTTCGATGGAACTGACAATGGCTAAGATTCATTCGTGGGAGCGTGCGGCCATAGGCGCCTCCCTGGGAATCCTGACCGCATTGGCATGGGCCTATATGGCCATGCCAATGACTATGGCGGCCGGTTCAGGTCTGTCATTCCTCGGCCTTGGCACCGTCATGTGGATGGTGATGATGGCCGCCATGATGCTTCCGGGTGCGGCCCCGATGATCATGACCTATATCCGGGTTCACCAGCGCCGGCGCCAGCTCGAGAAGGCCGCAGTACCAACCTGGTTTTTCATGGCCGGGTACCTTGCCGTCTGGGCCGCCTTCGGCGCGGTCGCAGCCGTGGCTCAATGGGCATTGCACGCCAACACCCTGATGACCTCGGCAATGGGGCATCTGAAACCACTTCTCGGGAGCTGCCTGCTGGTTGTCGCTGGGGCTTTCCAGTTCAGCTCTCTAAAACAAGCCTGCTTGAGCAGATGCCAGTCACCCATAACCTTCCTGATGACGGAATGGCGCGACGGCGCAATCGGTGCCTTTACAATGGGAGCCCGCCATGGCGCCTTCTGCACCGGCTGCTGCTGGGCGCTGATGCTGCTAATGTTCGTCGGCGGAGTGATGAACCTGGCCTGGATGGCAGTGCTTGCGCTCTATTTCCTGGCGGAGAAACTGGTGCCCTGGCCGCAAACGTTTAGCCGGATCACCGGCGCCGCTCTGATTGTCGGGGGGCTTTTAGTGGGAACCCTCTACTGAAGGCCGGAAAAATAACCGGGCCTGCGGCCAGCGAGCCGGTAGAGCAGCGCAAGCAGCCCCTTCAACAGCGCGATGGCCGGCCAAAGTAACCAGCTTGCCAGATAGAACAGCGGCACTAGGATCAGCAACCAGCCCGCGAGCTGGACCATCATTGGGGAGACACCCAGTACATCGGCCACCCCGGCAAAAAAGTCGTTGATGATGCTGGGGTGGGCGACCACCAGGTAGCCAGCGCCAATGATCAGGGGCCACTTCGCATAGCGGGCGCTACGGAGAATCAGCCGCCCGCTACCGGTAATACGGGCAGCCAATGCCGCCGAGCGTGTTGAAAGCCTGGCCCCCTGGGTCGCCTTTGCCGCCGTGCGACCGGCCCGAAGTACCTTTACGGCACTGGCAAACACCAACACATCCACCGATGCCCAGCCTATGTCACTGGCGGAGATGTCTTCTCCAGTTCGATAATCCGCCTCCAACTGTCGCACGCCGCTGGTGAAGAACTGGGCAACCCCTTCCGTAATCCTCTCGGTCTGTACCCATTGGGTCTGACCATTCCCGTCCACCACGAATTGCCCGAGAAAATCGTGGCCCTCGTTGCGGATGAAGTTCACTGCGTACCAGCCTCGCTGTTCGGGCGTCAAAGACTCCGTTTTTTCCGGCGTCCGTTCGCTCTGGTCCTTGCCGCGGAGCTCAGCAATATAGTCCCGGGCGCGTTCATACTGACGGGCAGCTTTGTTCATCCATTCAATGGAGCTGATGGGCTGGCGAAGGAAGTAGTGAATCGGCGGCAGGGCGTTTTCTCCATAGGTGCGCAACACCTCCTGGAATTCCGGCTCGGACGCATAAAGCGGAAAAACGGCGCGGGCCATGTCAGGGTGTGCCATCAAAGCTGCCTGGGCCTTGAGGAGCAGAAGAGGGTCGTCCCCCAGGTCCAGAATGGCGGCCTGGACGTCAACAGGCTCGTCCCCGATACCATCAAAACCGGGCAATGCCTCCCGAGCCTGAATCGAAATCAGTTTCTGCTCAATGGGTACCGGATCGGAGGCGACACTGGCGATTGCGGCAACCAGCAGCGCGATACCCAGAATCGCCATGGCCTTCTTCAAACATCCACCTCTGCCTCAATGCGTTGACCCTATACTGCCTGAGAATACGTTGATTACCATAACGCCGGCAACGATGAGGCCGATGCCGAGGATGGCGGGAAGGTCCAGCGTCTGCCCAAAGAACAGGTAGCCCGCCAGCGCAATCAAGGCCACGCCGGCACCGGCCCACACCGCATATGCCACTCCCACTGGCAAGGTTTTCAGGGTCAACGCCAGGAAGTAGAACGCCAGGATGTAGGACACCACCACAACCAGCGACGGCCACAGACGGGTGAAACCCTCAGAACTTTTTAGAAAGGAGGTTCCGATGACCTCCGCAACGATAGCCACCGACAAATATAACCACTGAATCATTCCACAATTCACCTTTCAGACTGGCGCAAAATGCAAAAACCCCGAAGCTCTCACTTCGGGGTTTTGCGGACATTGGGATCAACCCTGGCGACGCGGAGGATTTACTGCTCCACGAAGGCCCTCTCGATCACATAGTGGCCGAGGTTACCATGGCGTGCTTCCTTGAACCCCATGTTATTGAGGATGGAGCAGGTGTCTTTCAACATGCTGGGACTGCCGCACACCATGAACCGGTCATGTTCCAGGTCAAATTCCGGAAGGTCCAGGTCCTTCGTCAGCTTGCCGTTTTCCATAGCGTCGGTCAGACGCCCAGTGTTACGGAAATCCTCACGGGTGACCGTAGGATAATAAAGCAGCTTGCCATCCACCATTTCACCAAAGAACTCGTTATTCGGCAGCTCCTCGATCTCGGACTGGTACGCCAGCTCGGACTTGTAGCGAACGCCATGGGTCACGATGACTTTATCAAAGGCCTCATAGACTTCCGGGTCCTTGATGATGCTGATAAAAGGTGCCAGACCGGTGCCCGTGCTGATCAGCCAGAGATTCTTGCCCGGCAGCAGGTTGTCCATAATCAGGGTACCGGTGGGCTTGCGGCTGACCATGATCTCGTCACCAACCTCAATTTTCTGCAGACGTGACGTCAGCGGGCCGTCCTGAACCTTGATTGAGAAGAACTCCAACTCCTCTTCATAGTTGGCACTGGCGATGCTGTAGGCACGCATCAGCGGCTTACCATCGGTTTCCAGGCCAATCATTGTGAAGTGGCCATTCTTGAACCGGAACCCCGGATCACGGGTGGTGGTGAAGCTGAAGAGTGTGTCGTTCCAGTGACGAACACTTGTTACACGCTCTTTATTCAGGTTGCTCATGGTATCGCCCGTTCGTTAGCCGTTAGCAAATAAGTAAAAATCATTGTGTAAATAGTAACCCAAGGGTAACCTATCGACAAAATGGGATATTTTCATAACCTTATTCGGAATTATCGATTATGAAGTTTAGCTTCCGCCAACTCGAGGTCTTCCTGGCTGCGGCGCACTTCCAGAACATCACCCGTGCGGCGGATTCCCTGGCCATGTCTCAGTCCGCGGCCAGTAGCGCCCTGAAAGAACTGGAGAGCCAGTTCGACATCCAGCTCTTCGACCGGGTCGGAAAACGACTGCAGCTCAATGAGCTCGGCCGTCTCTATCGGCCAAAGGTCGAGGCTTTGCTGGCCCAGGCCGGGGAACTGGAACAGGCGTTCAGCAAGCATACTGAAGTCGGCGCCCTGAAAGTCGGCGCTACCCTCACTATTGGTAACTATCTGGCTGTTGGCGTCATGGCCCAATACATGAATACCCCTACCCACCCGAAAGTGGCGCTTGAAGTGGCCAACACCCGCACCATAGCCCAGCGCGTCAAGGATTTTGAACTCGACATCGGGCTGATTGAAGGTGAACTGCAATCCTCTGAGCTGGAGGTTATACCCTGGCGAGGAGACGAGCTGGTGGTCTTCTGTTCCCCGGACCATCCCTTTGCCCGGAAGGGTAGGCTTTCGGATGCGGACCTTCGCTCGGCAACCTGGGTGATGCGTGAGCAGGGGTCCGGCACCCGGCAGACCTTTGAACGTGGCATGCACGGCCTGCTGCCAGACCTGGACATACTGCTGGAACTCGAGCATACCGAGGCGATTAAACGCGCGGTGGAAGCCAACCTTGGGATCGGCTGCCTGTCACGGGTGTGCCTTGCCGATGCGTTCAGGCGGGGCAGCCTCGTACCGTTGAAGGTTCCGGAGGAACGACAGTTCGACCGAACCTTCTATTTCATACTGCACAAACAGAAGTATCGGAGCGCCGGCATCGACCGCTGGATTGACCTGTGCGAACAACTTCAGGATCCACCGCTTCCTGAGGAGCGCGGCCTGTTGTACGACAGGAAATCTTCTTGATCCCGCTTTAAAGTCAGACTGGCCCGCTGTGGAACCGGAACTCGGTGTCCGGTGTCTCAATCAGTTGTTGCTCCAGCGCGAGGAAGGTCGCAACCCGATCCTCCACCGAGTTTCCCGCGGCCTGCTCGGCTAATGTCAGGTAGTCACGGTAGTGTCGGGCTTCGGACTTCAGCAGCCCGGTGTAGAAATCTGACAGTGTCGCATCCAGATGCGGTGCCAGCGCCGCGAACCGCTCGCAGGAACGGGCCTCGATAATGGCACCCACGATCAGCACATCCACCAGCCGACCGGGATCTTCTGTGCGTACTTCCTGCCGCAACCCGGCTGCATATCGAGCCGGGCTCAGGTGACCATAACTCACCCCCCGCTTTTTCATGATAGCCAGCACCTGCTCGAAATGACGCAACTCTTCCCGCGCAAGACGCGACATCCTGTTGAGCAGGTCGGTGTTATCCACATAGCGATACATCAAACTCAGCGCCGTGGACGCTGCTTTTTTTTCACAATGGGCATGATCAATCAGCATCAGGTCCTGATTGGCCAGGGCGTTTTCAATCCATCGCTGTGGCGTTTTGCAGGGCAGGAAATCGTGAATCTGGTCGAGGGAATCGGTCATTGTTTACAGCAGGTCGGCTTCTCGGGCACGGCAGTATACCGCAACAAACCACAATATCCGACCACAGTCCAACTTAACTTTATAAGGGGTTTCCTATAGAATGCAGCGCCAACTTAGCGCCTTTTCGCCATAAAACTCCCGCCAGGCAACGACGCCCAAGGCGCGGGACATTCCAACTGATGAGGGTCCATATCGTGTTAGAAGCCTATCGTGAACACGTTGCAGAACGCGAGGCTCTGGGCATTCCCCCGAAGCCTCTGAACGCTGAGCAGACCGCCGCACTGGTCGATCTCCTTAAAAACCCGCCAGCCGGCGAGGAAGAGACGCTGGTCTATCTGCTTGAAAACCGCGTTCCGCCGGGTGTGGACGAAGCCGCTTATGTAAAAGCTGCTTTCCTGACCGCCATTGTTAAGGGTGAAGCAACGTCTCCCCTGCTGGACAAGCCAAAGGCCGTTGATCTGCTGGGTATGATGCAGGGCGGTTATAACATCGCGACCCTGGTCGACCTGCTGGACGATTCTGAACTGGCCGAACAGGCCGGCGAAAAGCTCAAGCGCACCCTGCTGATGTTCGATGCCTTCAACGATGTGAAGGAAAAGATGGACGCCGGCAACGCGGTCGCCAAGGCTGTGGTTGAATCCTGGGCCAACGCCGAGTGGTTCACCAACAAGAAGAAGGTTCCTGAAAGCACCAAAATGGTGGTTTTCAAGGTTACCGGCGAAACCAACACCGACGACCTGTCACCGGCTCCCGATGCCTGGTCCCGTCCGGACATCCCGCTGCACGCCCGCGCTGCCTATAAAATGGAGCGTGATGGCCTGAAGCCGGAAGAGCCCGGTGTTACTGGCCCAATGAGTCAGATCGACGACATCAAAGCCAAGGGCCTGCCCGTTGCCTTCGTAGGCGACGTTGTTGGTACCGGCTCCTCACGTAAGTCTGCCACCAACTCAGTACTGTGGTTCTTCGGTGACGACGTTCCGGGTGTTCCGAACAAGCGCGCCGGTGGCGTGTGCATTGGTAACAAAGTAGCCCCGATCTTCTTCAACACCATGGAAGATGCTGGCGCCCTGGTTTTCGAAGCACCGGTTGACGACCTGAACATGGGCGACGTTATCGACATCCGTCCCTACGAAGGCAAGATCCTGAACGAGGCGGGTGAAACCATCTCGGAGTTCGGCTTCAAGTCAGAGGTTATCCTGGACGAAGTTCAGGCCGGCGGCCGTATTCCGCTGATTATCGGCCGTGGCCTGACCGCCAAGGCGCGCGCAGCACTGGGCATGGGCGCCACAGACATCTTCCGTCTGCCGAATGATCCGGAAGAAGGCACCAAAGGCTTTACCCTGGGTCAGAAGATGGTCGGCAAGGCCTGCGGTCTGGAAGAAGACAAAGGCGTTCGCCCCGGCACTTACTGCGAACCGCACATGACTACGGTCGGCTCCCAGGACACCACTGGTCCGATGACCCGTGATGAACTGAAAGACCTGGCCTGTCTGGGCTTCCAGGCCGACCTGGTGATGCAGTCATTCTGTCACACCGCCGCCTATCCGAAGCCGGTTGACGTGGAAATGCAGCACACCATGCCGGACTTCATCCGCACCCGCGGCGGTGTTTCCCTGCGCCCGGGCGATGGCATCATCCACTCCTGGTTGAACCGCATGCTGTTGCCGGACACTGTCGGTACCGGCGGCGACTCTCACACCCGCTTCCCTATGGGCATCTCCTTCCCGGCCGGTTCCGGTCTGGTGGCGTTTGCTGCAGCGACGGGCGTTATGCCCCTGGATATGCCGGAATCCGTCCTGGTTCGCTTCAAGGGCGAAATGCAGCCAGGCATCACGCTGCGCGATCTGGTACATGCGATCCCGCTGTACGGCATCAAGCAAGGCATGTTGACCGTTGAGAAGAAAGGCAAGATCAACGAGTTCTCCGGTCGCATCCTGGAAATCGAAGGCCTTGAGCACCTGACCGTTGAGCAGGCGTTCGAGCTGTCTGACGCTTCCGCTGAGCGTTCCGCAGCCGGTTGTACGATCAACCTGTCTGAAGAGTCCGTGGCTGAGTACCTGCGTTCGAACATCACCATGCTGCGCTGGATGATCGCCGAAGGTTATGGCGACCCGCGCACCCTGGAGCGTCGCGCCCAGCAGATGGAAGAGTGGATTGCCGATCCCAAGCTGATGCGTGCCGACAAAGACGCCGAGTACTCCCACGTTGTGGAAATCGATCTGGCTGACATCAAAGAGCCGATCGTGTGCTGCCCGAACGACCCGGACGACGCCAAGTTCCTGTCCGAAGTCGCCGGCGACAAGGTCGACGAAGTGTTCATCGGTTCCTGCATGACCAACATCGGCCACTTCCGCGCTGCTGGCAAGCTGCTGGAGATGAACAAGGAGCCGCTGAAGACCCGCCTGTGGATGTCTCCGCCTACCAAGATGGACCAGGCGCAGCTGATGGAAGAAGGCTACTTCAACACCTACGGCACCGCCGGTGTTCGCACCGAAATGCCGGGCTGCTCCCTGTGCATGGGTAACCAGGCCCGCGTGGCAGCCAAGAGCACGGTGCTGTCCACCTCCACCCGTAACTTCCCGAACCGTCTGGGCGATGGTGCCAATGTGTACCTGACCTCTGCGGAACTGGCAGCGGTTGGTGCGGTACTGGGCAAACTCCCGTCTCCGGCGGAGTACATGGAGTACGCCAAGGACCTGAACAGCATGTCGAAAGAGATCTACAAGTATCTCAACTTCGACCAGATGGAGAACTACACCAAGAAGGCGTCTGAAGCGAACGTTGCTTAAAACCTGACCTTCTAGTTTAGCTCCATGGAAACGCCAGCCTTCGGGCTGGCGTTTTTTTTGTTGTGCGCCAGGCATGGCGCGTAGCGCCTTGACGGGCGCTGTTCCGGTACAGGTGGTGCTGGCCGGATGACTTGGGGGTGCAAGTCCCCTGTGGACC
>NZ_LSMM01000094.1:0-14378 GCF_001566815.1 Marinobacter sp. Hex_13 | reverse complement strand
CCACAGGGGACTTGCACCCCCAAGTCATCCGGCCAGCACCACCTGTACCGGAACAGCGCCCGTCAAGGCGCTACGCGCCATGCCTGGCGCACAACAAAAAAGCCAGCTGTTAAAAACAGCTGGCTTTTAGGCATCCTGACACTTTCCCTTCAAGACAGTGCTATTTCACGACCTTGAGCGTTGGCCGACCGCTGGGCCGGTCACCACCTTGACCGTTATCACCACTACCATGCTCGGAATCCTTACCACCAGGTCCTTCCGGATCAGGGGAGCCTGGCTCGCTACCGAAGACCATGCCCTCACCATTCTCCTTTGCGTAAACCGCCATGACAGCCTGCAACGGGATAAAGACCTGCATTGGCACACCGCCAAAGCGTGCGCTGAATTCCAGAGCGCCGTTACCAATCACCAGACCACGCACAGCTCCAGGACTTATATTGAGCACGATCTGCCCATTGGCCACATGCTCAGTCGGAACCTGAACGCCCTGCACTCCCGCATCCACAACAATGTAGGGCGTGCAGTCATTGTCGAGGATCCACTCGTTGAATGCCCGAACGAGGTAGGGACGGCTTGATGTCATCGTTATCTTACTATCAGGCACTGCCTTTCTCCTGAACCGGTTTCAGGCGCTGCATATCAGTTACGGATATCTTCTTCCAGGTCTGACAGGCTCGCCTTGAAACCTTCACGACTGAATATGCTATCCATGTACTTTTGAAGCGGCTTCGCCTGCTTTTCATTCAGCTCAATACCCAGCGACGGCAAGCGCCACAGAATCGGAGCAATACAGCAATCCACGATCGTGAACTCTTCCGACAGGAAAAAAGGCATCTCACCGAACAGCGGCGCCGTGGCCAGCAAACTTTCGCGAAGCTCTTTTCGGGCTGCATCCGACGCCTTTGCGTTGGGCTGAGCCAGAATCTGATCCACCAACCCACACCAGTCTTTCTGGATGCGATGGATCATCAGGCGACTGTTCGCACGCGCAACAGGATAAACCGGCAGCAATGGAGGATGCGGGAAACGCTCGTCCAGATACTCCATCATGATGTTTGGCTCGTAGAGCACAAGGTCACGATCCACCAGCGTCGGCAGGGCATTGTACGGATTCAGGTCAGCCAACTCTCCAGGCGGGTTATCCGGATCAACGTTCACGACGTCAACCGTCACCCCCTTCTCTGCCAGCACAATGCGGACTCTGTGGCTGTAATGACTGGCCGGGTCCGAGAAAAACGTCATTGATGACCGCTTGGTCACAACGCCCATAGAACTACCTCACGATTTGACTAACCGAATTGATCCTGAAAAACGCAAAAATCCAGCGGGCCGGCTATTGCCCGCTGGAACTCAGGGACAGGAATTATACCTGAAATCTCAGTGTACGTCCTTCCAGTACTCGCGATTAAGCAGGTAGGCAAAGATAAAGAAGATCGCCACAAAGATCAGTACGAACATACCCAGCCTTTCACGCTCAACCTTTATCGGGTCACCCATGTAAGACATGAAATTGGTCAGGTCGTACATAGCCCGGTTGAATTCCTCCGGCTCCATGGAGCCTTCTGTTTCCCATTCCGGGCAAATGTCTGCATTACGAACATCGCCGCTGAGAGGATCAACACTCGCACCCTCACCAATTCTCGGCTCAACCGCACACAGCCCCTGCAAACCGATCAACACATGGGGCATACCAACGTTTTCGAAGACCACGTTGTTCACACCCAGCGGACGACTTTCATCCTTGTAAAAGCCACGAAGATAGGAATAGATCCAGTCTTCACCGCGAAGACGAGATTCCAGGGTCAGGTCAGGTGGCGGAGCACCGAACCAGCTCGCAGCCATTTCCTTGCTCATGGAGTTCTTCATGAGTTCACCGATCTTTGCACCAGTGAAAATCAGATTCTCCTCGTAAAGCTCGGCGGGAATCCCCAGATCATCCGATACACGCTTATACCGCGCATACTCCATGGAGTGACACCCCATGCAGTAGTTGGTGAAAAGGGCCGCACCGCGCTGAAGCGACGCTTTGTTGGTATGGTCCGGCTCCATGGTATCAAGCGGCACGGACGCCCCCGCTGCCAGCCCGAGAGCTGGCAGGATCGCTATGAAAAGACCAACTATCAGCTTTCTCATCATCCTGTCACCCTCTCTGGAACTGGCTTTGTTTTCTCCATGCGTGTGTAGAACGGCATGAGAATAAAATAGAGGAAGTAAAGCGTTGTCAGGATCTGGGCAACCGTTGTGCGACCCTCAGTGGCCGGAACAATACCCAGGTACCCCAGGACAATGAAGCTGATGGCGAAGATCGTCAGAGCGATCTTGCTCAACCAGCCTTTGTAGCGCATTGAGCGTACCGGACTTCTGTCCAGCCAGGGCAAAACAAACAGGATGGCGATAGCAGCCCCCATCACGACAACACCCCAGAACTTCGCGTCCAGGCCAAAGAGGTCAATAGTCACCGCCCGCAACATGGCGTAGAACGGTGTGAAGTACCACACCGGCGCTATGTGGTCGGGCGTCTTGAGGGCATTGGCAGGCTCGAAATTCGGCTTTTCAATGAACAACCCGCCCATCTCGGGGAAGAAGAAGACCACGATAAAGAAGATGAAGAAGAAAACACCCACGCCCAACAGGTCATGCACCGTGTAATAGGGATGGAACGGTATACCATCTTTGGGAATGCCGTTTTCGTCCTTGTTCTTCTTGATATCAATACCGTCAGGGTTGTTGGAGCCAACTTCGTGCAGCGCAAGAATGTGCAGCACCACCAAACCAAGCAGAACGATTGGTAATGCGACAACATGCAATGCAAAGAATCGGTTCAGGGTAATACCAGAGATCAGGTAGTCACCGCGGATCCACAGCGACAGATCATCGCCAATGACCGGAATGGCGCCAAACAGGTTTACGATCACCTGCGCACCCCAGTAGGACATCTGACCCCAGGGCAGCAGATAACCCATGAATGCTTCGGCCATCAGAACCAGGTAAATCAGCATACCGAAGATCCAGATCAGCTCGCGCGGCTTTTGATAAGAGCCGTACATCAAGCCACGGAACATGTGGAGATAAACCACCACGAAGAACGCGGAAGCGCCGGTGGAGTGCAGGTATCGAAGCAACCAACCCCACTCAACATCACGCATGATGTATTCAACTGACGCGAACGCACCTTCCGCTGTGGGGTTATAGCTCATGGTCAGCCAGATACCGGTCACGAGCTGATTCACCAGCACCAACATCGCCAGCGAACCAAAGAAGTACCACATGTTGAAGTTCTTGGGCGCGTAATACTTGCCAACGTGCTTGTTCCACGCATCGACAATTGGAAGACGTTCGTCTACCCAGTTCACTAACTTGTTCATTATGCGGCCCCCTCAGGATCCAGACCGACGGTCAGAGTGTTCTCGTCGTCAAAGCGATAGGGAGGCACCTGAAGATTCGAGGGTGCCGGCATATTCGGATAGACACGCCCGGCAAGATCGTAACGGGAGCCGTGACACGCACAATAGAAGCCGCCAAGCCAGTTTTCCCCGAGATCGGCTGGAGCGACTTCTGGCCTGAATTGGGGAGAGCAGCCCAGATGGGTACAGATACCGACGAGAACAGCGTACTCGTCTTTGAGTGCCCGGAGCTCGCCTTCGATGTAGGCAGGTTGGTCCGCTTCCTTGGAAAGAGGATCCTTCACCTGGTCATTCAGCTCGAGAATGTTTTCGTTCATCTCTTCGGTGCGGCGAATAACCCACACCGGCTTACCGCGCCATTTGACGGTCATTTGCTGACCTGGCTCCAGTTTACTGACATTGACGGTGACCGGTGCACCGGCTGCTTCCGCTTTGGCACTGGGATTCCAGGATGCTACGAAAGGCACGGCCGCACCGACGACGCCGACACCACCCACCACAGACGTGGCACCGATCAAAAATCGGCGCCTGCCTTGGCTCACGTCGCCATTACTCATTATGGTTATCTCCCATCAGGCGACATACAGCCCTGCTTACAGGGAAACTGCACATCGAAAAGGACTTCTCTCAACCTAAAATTATAAGCGCTCAAATGGTAATGAAATTACCCTGCCCTTACAAGTCGGAAAGGCTTTGAGCCGGGCCATTACCTGTCTCAAGCCTGTTCGAAACTGACTTCCCAGACAACAAAAAACCCGGCCAATAGACCGGGTTTTTTTCGGATCTGCTCCAGCGATTTTAACGCTTGGAGAACTGAGGACGCTTACGCGCCTTCCGCAGACCAACTTTCTTACGCTCCACTTCACGAGCGTCACGGGTAACGTAACCCGCCTTACGCAGCGCAGGGCGCAGCGTTTCATCGTAATCCATCAGGGCGCGAGTCAGGCCGTGACGAATAGCGCCCGCCTGACCACTGATACCACCACCTTTAACAGTGATGTTGATATCGAAACGATCCGTGGATTCAGCAACCACCAGGGGCTGACGAACAATCATCCGCAGAGTTTCGCGACCGAAAAACTGCTCAATGGAACGACCGTTGATAGAGATGTTACCGCTTCCCGGCTTGATGAAAACCCGAGCCGTGGATGTCTTGCGGCGACCAGTACCGTAATTTTGTGCTACAGACATATCCGCCTTCCGTTAAATGTCGAGTTCTTTGGGCTGCTGGGCTGCATGAGGATGCTCAGCGCCGGCATAAATTTTCAGCTTCTTGAACATGGCACGGCCAAGCGGGCCATTCGGAAGCATGCCTTTAACAGACTTCTGAATGATTTGCTCAGGAGCCTTGTCGACCAGCTTCTCGAAGTTGATGGACTTGATTCCACCCGGAAAGCCGGTGTGACTGTAGTACATCTTGTCAAATGCTTTTTTGCCGGTAACCCGTACCTGACTGGCATTGATAACCACAATGTAATCACCAGTGTCGACGTGAGGGGTGTACTCAGGCTTATGCTTGCCCCGCAGACGACGGGCGATTTCAGTTGACAGACGACCCAGCGTCTTGCCGGCTGCGTCTACAACGTACCAGTCACGTGTTACTGTTTCTGGTTTCGCACTCAGAGTCTTCATTGATTCCGCCTTGAACGCTATATAAGAAACGTTAAAAACCACCACCGGTAAATGCTCGGCATCCGGAGGAGGTTCTTTACCTGTATGTTATGCGGCAGTGACATCATTCGGGGCTGAGATGATGGCATCGCCTTGAAAAGCCAGGGCGCGAAGTATATCCGAACCCAAAAAGAAAGCCAACCCTGAAAGGGACTGTTTCGTTATTCACGTATCCTCATTGCTACCGCGGAACGGAGCCACCAACCAAAGGGCACCGAAACAACCCGTGGTCGTCATTTCCACGACTCTAGCGCTCGGAAGCGCCGACTTCGTTCCAACCATACAGCCGCTGCACGTTGCAGAGCAGCGACTGGGCCAGGTCTTCGAGCCCCGAATTCCGCAACCGTGCCAGGGTGGCTAGTATCGACGGCAGGTACGCAGGCGAATTATGCCCCGCCTCGACGCCCGCTGGCGCCATATCAGGCGCGTCCGTCTCGAGGATCAACGCATCAACGGGCAACCGGGCGATGGTATCCCGGGTCTTTCGCGCTCGCTGATGGGTAATGACACCACCAACACCGATGAAGCAACCGAGGTCAATCAGCTTGGTAGCCTGCTCATAGCTGCCCGAAAACCCGTGCACCAACACCCGCCCTGAAAAGCGCTTGCGCCGCAGCACCTCATAGACCTCGTCGTGGGTCTTAACGGAGTGAATAACCAGCGGTAAATGTACAAGCGCAGCAATATCAACCTGCCCTTCAAACCAGGCGTACTGATCCCGCATGTCCCCGTGGAGCCGATCCAGGCCGCACTCCCCCAAGGCTACACAATGACCTGGACGGTCTTCGAGCAAGCCTTGCAATGCGCATAGGTCATCGGCGGTATGCTCAGCCACATACCAGGGATGGATTCCGAGACAGTAGTAGAGCCCATCGTATTCCGATGCAATGCGACTCACCCTGCTCCAGTCGGGCCGCCGAACGCCGGGAATAACGAGATTCGACAGACCACTGCTGCGAGCGTCCTCAAGCACTGCCTTGCGACGCCCATCAAACTCAGGGAAGTCAAAATGGCAATGAGCATCAATGAGTCGCATTCACTCACTCCAGCCTACTAGTGCTCCCGTGTTTTATGGAAGCTGATCTCTGGATAGCGCTCCTGGGCCAACTGCAGGTTGACCATCGTTGGCGCAATGTAGGCCAGTCGGTCGCTGCCATCCAGAGCCAGGAAATCGTTAGCCTTACGCTCGAACTCATCCAGTTTACGCTCATCAGAGGCCGTTACCCAGCGTGCCGTTGCAACATTTATCGGCTCATACACCGCCTCAACCTTATATTCGCTCTTGAGCCGACTAACCACCACATCAAACTGCAGGACACCCACCGCTCCCACGATCAGGTCGTTGTTTCGAAGCGGGCGAAAAACCTGTACCGCGCCTTCTTCCGCAAGCTGGATCAAACCCTTTTGCAGCTGCTTGGACTTGAGCGGGTCCTTCAGGCGAATACGACGGAACAATTCCGGTGCAAAATTGGGGATGCCGGTAAATTTCATATCCTCACCGGCAGTGAAGGTATCTCCCAGCTGGATGGTGCCGTGGTTGTGAAGGCCGATAATATCGCCTGCGAACGCCTCCCCCGCGTGCTCCCGATCACCTGCCATGAAGGTCAGCGCATCGGAAAAGCGAACTTCCTTGCCGATTCTCACGTGACGCGCTTTCATGCCCTGATTGTAGCGCCCCGACACGATCCTCAGAAAAGCCACACGATCCCGGTGCTGGGGGTCCATATTCGCCTGAATCTTGAACACGAAGCCCGAGAAGACATCCTCTTCTGGTTTCACTAATCGCTGATCGGTTTCACGCGGTTGCGGTGTTGGGGCCCACTCCACCAACCCATCAAGCATGTGATCCACACCAAAATTGCCCAGCGCCGTACCGAAGAACACCGGCGTGAGCTCGCCCGCAAGGAAGGCGTCCAGATCGAACTCATGGGACGCTCCTTTCACCAGCTCAATCTCGTCTCGGAGATCACCAGCATAGCCTCCCAGAACCTCGTCCAGCTCAGGATTCTCAAGCCCCTGGATCACTCGTTTTTCCTGGATGGCATGGCCCTGACCGGATTTGTACAGGATCACTTCGTCCCGGGTCAGGTGATAGACACCTTTAAAATTCTTCCCCATACCGATGGGCCAGGTAATCGGTGCGCAGGCGATTTTGAGGACATCCTCAACCTCATCCATCAACTCCACGGGATCACGCGTATCACGGTCTAGCTTGTTCATGAAGGTCAGTATTGGCGTATCCCGCAAGCGGGTTACTTCCATCAGCTTGATCGTGCGTTCCTCAACACCCTTGGCGCTGTCGATCACCATCAGGCACGAATCCACCGCCGTTAACGTGCGGTAGGTATCTTCCGAGAAATCTTCGTGGCCAGGCGTATCCAGGAGGTTGACCAGGCGCCCGCCATATGGGAATTGCATCACCGAGGTGGTGACGGAAATACCACGCTCCTTTTCCATCTCCATCCAGTCGGATTTTGCGTGCTGCCCCGACTTCTTTCCCTTGACCGTGCCGGCTTTCTGGATGGCCTGCCCAAACAGCAGAACCTTCTCTGTAATGGTGGTTTTACCCGCATCCGGATGCGAGATAATCGCAAACGTGCGGCGCTGGGATACTTCGCTGGCAAGGCTGGTCATAATTGGTAACAACCTGGTTCGGAGAGACTGAAAAAACGGACGTCATTATAGGGATATTAAGGCACTGACGCGAACCCGCATCCGTTGAGAGCGTGCCGATCTAACCGCGGAGTTTCGAGGGACTATCTGCCCAAGGGTAAGGCCATGACCAGTGCGTCTTCCCGCTCGCGGCCTGCAGGGTAGTAGCCCTTCCTGCGACCAATCACGTCAAAACCTTCCGCCGCGTACAGATCAATTGCTGCACGGTTGCTGGCGCGCACCTCCAGTAAAACCTGGCTCATGCCATCCCGCGCCGCCTCCAGCACAAGGTGCCGAAGCAAACGGCGTCCTCCGCCATTGCCCTGTTTAGCCGGTGCCACGCACAGATTCAGCAAATGGGCTTCACCCACCATATAAGCGACGACGGCGTATCCACTGAGCCGCTGCCCCCACTCGAGTGCCCAGAGCCGATAGTCAGGCCGAAAGCACCCCAAAAAAACGGACTCGCTCCAGGGGAAGGAGTAGCCCTGGGCTTCGATATTGAGGACGTCAGGCAGATCCTCCTGGCGTAAGGCCCGGATCATGAGGTCGGCAATCTCTATCTCGCGGTATAGATCCTGACCCACAAGTCAGCCCCCGACGGCGGACTTCAACTGCTGCCAGAGCTCACGCTTGTAAGCGGGCACCGCAGCCAATTCGGCAAGAGTATGGGAGAAGTCGACAGCAGCATCACCCAGCGCATCGTCAAGCAATACAGCTCTTTCTGTGGGAGAATCGTTGGTTAAAACTCCGAGCAAGACCACCTTGCGGGCACCGAAGTCATTGGCCAGGAAATGAAGAGTATCGCGAAAACAGTCTGCGCTGTTTCCTGGAACCCTCAGATTTCCAAACACCGGCCAGCGAAGCTCGCGCCCTTTCTCAATCCGGGTTTCACCGACCGCTGCCAGGATGTTTTTTGCCAGTGTGTCTTGAAGACGTGTGCTAGCCTCGTCGGATACACCACTGATCAGCACAAGCTGCTCTGAGAACCAGAACCCAAGGTGGGCGTGAATCTGGCGGGGCAGCTCCCCAGCAGCGTCCACTGTTTTTTCAGGCGACTCGTCGGCCGGTGCCTTCGACTCAACGGCAACTGGCGTTTCCGGAGCCTTTTCGGGCACCGGTACGCCAGCAGGTTCCGGCGTGTCATCGGCCATCAGCGCCTGGATGCCGGCGATTCTGTCCTTGCCGACACCATCAACCTTACGCTGGGGAACGGATGGCCGCGCCGGAACCGGAGGCGGTGCAATCGCAGCAGCTTCCAGCTCCGGCTCATCCTTCTCGGGAAAGGCGAATTCAGGGCTCGGTGCGGCGCCGGGTAACGCCTTCCTGGCGTACCAGAGATGGATTCCCGCCTTGCCCAGATAAAATTGACGTTCTGCCTCTGGCATCATCATTGTGCTAGCCCCCTTCGCCTACCCTGCTCAGACATCAGCGCCCTGCGGGTGCTGCCGAACACCGCCCCGGCTGATCAGGTTCAGGGCCTCAATGTAGGCCTTTGCGGAGGCGATAATGATATCGGTATCGGCGCCGATGCCGTTCACAATTCGACCACCGCGCTCCAGGCGTACCGTTACTTCCCCCTGGGCATCCGTACCGCTGGTAATGTTGTTCACGGAATAAAGCTGCAGGTTACAGCCGGAGTCTACCAGGGACTCAATAGCCTTGAAGGTGGCGTCAACCGGCCCGCTGCCTTCTGCCTCTACCTTGTGCTCCCTGCCATCCACCAGAAGGGTCAAGCGAGCCCGGGGAATAACACCGGTCTCAGAGCACACCTGCATAGTAACAAGCCCATAGCGGCCGTCTTCTTCCTTCTGCCGGGTATCGCTGGCAATCGCCTGAAGGTCTTCATCGAAAATCTCATGTTTGAGATCAGCCAGTGCCTTGAACCGGGTAAAGGCTTCATTAAGCTCTGTTTCTGTCTCAAACTGGATGCCGAGTTCCAACAGGCGGGAACGGAAAGCATTACGGCCAGAATGTTTGCCCAGCACCAGGCTGTTGGTGTGCCAGCCCACGTCCTGTGCCCGCATGATTTCGTAGGTTTCCCGATGCTTCAGGACGCCATCCTGATGAATACCTGATTCGTGGGCAAAGGCGTTTGCACCAACGATCGCCTTGTTAGGCTGTACCGGAAAGCCGGTGATGGTCGATACCAGTCGAGAGGCAGGCACAATGTGCTGAGCATCTACCCGGGTGTCGATAGTGTAAAGATCCTGACGGGTACGAACCGCCATCACAAGCTCTTCAAGAGAAGCGTTCCCTGCCCGCTCACCGAGCCCGTTGATGGTGCATTCCACCTGGCGGGCGCCGCTGCTAACGGCTGCAAGGGAGTTTGCAACCGCAAGCCCGAGGTCGTTGTGACAGTGAACGGAGAACACGGCTTTGTCGGCGTTCGGAACACGGTTTAGCAACTGACGGATGGTCTCCCCAAACTGCTCCGGAATGGCATAGCCCACTGTATCCGGAATGTTGATGGTTGTTGCGCCGGCCTTGATTGCCGCTTCGATAATACGGCACAGAAAATCCAGCTCTGACCGACCGGCGTCTTCGCAGGAAAATTCAACGTCGTCAACATGACTGCGGGCACGCCTAACGGATCTGACGGCCTGCTCAACCACGTCATCCGGCTGCATCTGCAGCTTGTACTGCATGTGAATCGGAGACGTCGCAATGAAGGTATGGATACGTCCGCGCTCGGCCGGCCTGATGGCCTCCGCGGCGCGGTCAATGTCCTTATCCAGTGCCCTGGCAAGACTGCAAACGGTAGATTCCTTGATAGACTCTGCAATCGACTTTACCGCCTCGAAGTCACCCTGGCTGGCGATCGCAAAACCCGCCTCTATGACGTCAACCCTCAGCTTCTCGAGAATCCGGGCTATCCGCAGTTTCTCCGCTTTTGTCATCGTTGCGCCGGGGCTTTGCTCACCGTCACGCAATGTTGTGTCAAAAATAACCAGGTGATCGTTCGCAGGCATGGCGCTCTCCATCAGGGCAACTGAAGACCAGTTTCACGGGAGTATATCATCGATTGCGATGCCCACGGGGCGTGCATAGTGTTTAGTCGACGCCGTTCATCCAGACCAGCCAAATCAGCAAACCATTGAGCACCAGAGAGACAACCGCGATGAAACGCCAGTTTTCCGGTGGCACACGGTCCACGAGCGGGCGCCATTCGGTGGGTGTCAGCGCCGGGTTGGGATGTCCGAGATCCCTCAGGAATTCCGACAGCGAAGGGTATCGGGACTCCGGCCTCAAGGAAACGGAGCGTTGCAGGCAGGCATCCAGCCACACCGGCAGGTCTGGGTTGAATTCGCGTATACTGCGATAGCGCAAACGGCGACGGACGGAGGGTCTGGGAGGTTTCGCATAGGGAAGCTGACCGGTCAACAGCTCATAGGCAATCACCGCCAGGGAATAGCGGTCAGAGGCGGGTGTTGCCCGATCACCCTCAAGACACTCCGGCGCAGCGTAGCTCTCAGTCCCCAGGCAGCCATCCTGCCCCCACGGAACATCAATCTCCTCAATCCCTCGAATTCGTACCGCGCCCAGGTCAATGATTTTAACTGTCCCGTCTCTGGCAATAAGTACGTTTTCTGGCTTGAGATCCTGGTGCACCATTTCAAGACGGTGCAGAGCCCGTAAACCAATGGCAATCTGCTGAATGAGGTTCCTCACGTCGGCAGGCGTTGGCAGGGGGTTGTCGTTCATCCACTCGCGTAGCGTCGGTCCCTGAACATATTCGGTGACACAATAGAGGCAGCGTCGGTTCTGGGGCGGCTCAATAAACCGGACAATATGAGGACTGTTTACACGGCGCCCCACCCAGCACTCATTGAGAAAACGGTCGATATAGGCCGGATCATCCACAAAGTTCGGCGATGGCGTTTTGATAATCACCGGCTCACCGCCGGCATCGGGGCTGGCAAGGTAAACCTGGGTGCGGCGGCTGGCGTGGATTTCCCTGACAATCCGATAACCGTCAAGCCTTTGCCCAGGTTCCAATGGCGGCGGGAATGCCAGCGACGTCAGCCGCTCATAATGAGCCTCAACGTCTTCCACTGGCAGATGCTCAATATTAAGTACCTGAGCACTCAGGTTGTCGGGGCTTCCAGCGGAGTAGGCTGCGTCCACCAGCGCCCTGGCGACCTCATCCGCGTCACCCTCCGCTGCAAGTCCAGCCATAACGACTGGGTCGAGATACCCGTGCACACCATCAGTGGTCAATAGCAAACAATCACCGGGCAGAAGGTTTGCCCGGAATACATCAATTTCGACATTCAGCTCAGCCCCCATGGCCTTTGTCAGCGCGCCCCTATCGGCGCCTACAACTGCATGATGGTCCCTGGTCAGGCACTCCAGTTCGCCGTTGCGAACAAGACAAACCCGACTATCCCCCACATGAAATACATAGGCTCGATTGTTCTTGATGACGACACCGCTAAAAGTACACACCATCGCATGGGCATCTGCATGGCCGGCGTGACCACGACCGTGCAACCATCGATTCAAGGCCCCAAGGACACGACCGGCCGCAGTTTCAACGGCCCAGGAGTCCGGCGTACTGTAGTAGTCGTGCAGAAACCCTTTTACGCAGGTCTCAGCCGCCTCACGGCCTGCGGCTGAAGCACTCACCCCATCGGCAATAACAGCAGCAACTCCCTTGAGAACGAGGGCCTCGCCTTCTGGATACCGAATACCCAGGCTGTCCTGATTCTCGGCCTTCCGGCCGGCGATGCTGTATTGGCCGGCCTGTAATTGGAGGCGGCCACTCACGTTACGTCAATCATTCTGACGGAACCATCCGGCATAACCTCGCTTGTTTGCGGATCAGGTTCATCCATGAAGATCATCACCAGGGACATGATTGCCAGAGCAATTGCTCCCAACACCAGGAAGAACTGATCTGAGGGCACCAGGGCCAATACAACCAGGAAGACAACACCTCCTACATTGCCGTAGGCACCTGCCATCCCCGCAACCTGGCCGGTAAGACGACGCTTCACCAACGGAACCGACGCATAGACTGCGCCACATCCGCCTTGCACAAAGATCGAGCAGAGCACAACCAGAGTGACCGCCAATGGCAGAGGCCAGCTGCTATCAATCCTTGCCATGAAGAAGTATCCAACTGCGATACCGGCCAGCATCAGTATCGTAATCAGCTTTCGCCCATAGCGGTCCGCAAGATAGCCGCCGCCGGGGCGCCCAAACAGGTTCATCAGAGCAAAACTCCCGCCGAGCATCCCCGCCAACATGGGAGAGATATCAAACGTATCCAGGAAATACAGCGGCAACATGGAGACCACCGCAAGTTCCGATCCGAAGCTCGCCATATATACGAGATTTAAAAGTGCTACCTGCTTGAACGGGTAACGATCAAATGCCGGTACAGGCCTTTGAAAGACGTGACCGTTTATCTGCCAAATCCGCAAGAACTGGACAGCTGCCATCACCCCTATCGCACCATAAAGAAGATAGGTTGTCGGAGCCCCCAGCATACCGAGCTTATAGGGCCCCAGTTGCCAAACGATCAACGCCAAAGCAAAGAACAGCGGCAAGTTCATTACCACGTAAAGGACGAAATCGCCCTTGCTGGTGACTTCCATCGCACCGCCCCGCTTTGGCTTGAAGTAAGTCGAACCTTTTGGGGTATCGCGAACCAGGATGAAGAAAACCGCCGCGTAGATAATCGCGATAACACCGGTCGTGCCTACCGCCCAGCGCCATCCGTTATCGCCACCGAACCACAGCGCGAGTGCCGGCAATGAAAGCCCGGCAAACGCAGCTCCAAAGTTACCCCAACCGCCATAGATACCCTCAGCCAGTCCCAGCTCCTTCGCCGGGAACCATTCACTTATCAGACGGATACCCACAACAAATCCCGCACCAACAAAGCCCAACAAGAATCGGGTCACTGCGAGCTGTTCAAAGGTTGTGGAGAGTGAAAATGCGATACAGAGAAGCCCTGACACAACAAGGACCAGGCTATACACACGGCGAGGGCCGAGTGCATCCACTAACATACCGATAAGAATTCGAGCTGGTATCGTCAATGCCACGTTGAGCAGCAACAAGGTATTTACTTCCGAGGCTGACAACCCGAACTGATCTCGAATAGAAGACATTAGGGGGGCGTGATTAAACCAGACCAGGAAGCTTATAAAAAACGCTACCCAACTCAGGTGAAGAACTTTGATCCTTCCTACGAAAGAAAGGAATCGAAAAGAGGTATCGCTCATACGTTGGCCTGTAAACATGCGGAATTTGCCAACAGATCGTGAGGAAGGTTCTAAGGGAGGGGCCAAGTGTGGCGAACTATCAAAGCAAAACAGGAATGGCCGACACCTTCACTTCCTTCTGACGGCGTCGTTGCCGGTACCTGTTGGAGCCTAACTCTAGACCCGATACTTCAGCAAAATATATTCCAGAATATTTTTAATTTTTAAAAACAATGCATTGCGAATATTTCCAAGGGCAACAAATCCCCAGCAACGCACCAATGCTGGGCAACCCGAGCGGCACCGCACCACTATAGGTTATTGGTCGTTAGTTTTTTACAGGCAATAAAAAACCCCCGTCGGCGAAGCCGCGGGGGTTTTTGGTATTAGGAGCCTGACGATGACCTACATTGCTCAGGCCTGTCGGCCTTCGGCC
>NZ_LSMM01000093.1:0-14700 GCF_001566815.1 Marinobacter sp. Hex_13 | reverse complement strand
CCGGCCTGTCGAGAGGCAAAGAAAAGGACATCGCAACAAAACGCACTTCGAATGTCTCCCGATGCGGCCACCGACACTAAAGAGACGACCGCGTCCTCCGGCTCAAGCGAAACCACTCTCTGTGGCGTAATCGTCATGTTGATCGGGTTGTTCGTCTGCGGGCAACGCGATTGCACCTGCGCCCGTTCGCCAATAACGGTTGGAAACATCAAGGCATCCAGTGCACACCAGGTGTAAAGGGGCCGATCGTTGATGACAAATGCATGCGGGGTTTCTCGCAGTGTGATGCCGGAGCCGATCAGCCGTCCCTGGCCGTCGTACTCGATGGTCCCGCAGGGCAGTTTTTCCAGCACCAACTCTGCCTCATCAGTCGTCCAGTTGAGCGACTTCGCGAGCCGCTCAACAGTGACCGGTTGTCCCAGGGCAAGCTCGCGCAACAGCGTCACATGAAGCGCGGCTTCCCTTTCGCCGGTCAGACCCAGCCGTTCCACGATCTCATCCATGTTATACATTGGCGGCACCGTCTTATCCCGCACAGCACGACAATTGCTTCACGTCCTTGGTGAAGGTTTGGGCACAGAGCTTGAGCCCCTCCACCATGGTCAGGTACGGGAACAGCTCATCGGCAATGTCGTTCACGGTCATACGCGCACGCAGCGCCATGACGGCCGTCTGGATCAGCTCACCGGCTTCGCCCGCGACGGACTGGACACCCAGCAATCGTCCGCTGCCACGCTCAGCGACCATCTTGATGAAGCCCCCGGTATCGAAGTTAACCAGGGCCCGGGGCACGTTATCGAGGGTCAGGGTGCGGCTGTCGGTGTCGTATCCCTGAGCCTGGGCCTCCGCCTCGGACAGACCGACGGTGGCCACTTGTGGATCGGTAAAGATCACCTCGGGCATGGCGCTGAGGTCGAGGCTGGCGTCACCGCCGGTCATGTTAATGGCGGCCCGACTACCACCGGCGGCAGCCACGTAGACGAACTGGGGTTGATCGGTGCAGTCCCCGGCTGCATAAATGCCGGACGCGGTCGTTTGCAGGTGGTTGTCGATCCGGATCGCGCCGCGCTCGGTAGCCACGCCGACGGCCTCCAGGTTCAGGTTCTCGGTATTGGGTGTGCGGCCACTGGCCACCAGCAGTTGCTCCGCCTCCAGGGTGCCGGCGTTGGTTTGGAGGGTGAACACCCGGCCATTGTGGGTAATCTCACTGGCCTGGGTCTGCTTGAGCACCTCGATGCCCTCGCGACGGAAGGCCGCTTCCACGGCTTCACCCACCGCCGGGTCTTCCTGAGACAGCACCCGGCTGCGGGCCAGAATGGTGACCCGACTGCCAAGGCGGGCAAAGGCCTGAGCCAGCTCGATGGCCACCACCGAGGCACCAATCACAACGAGGCGCTCGGGAATGTGATCCAGCTCCAGCGCACTGGTGGACGTGAGATAGGGCGTCTCGGATAGCCCCGGAACAGGCGGTTCGGCGGGCCGGGCACCGGTGCCGATAAAGGCCCGGTCGAAGTGCACCGTCTGCTCGCCGCCGTCGTTGAGCGTAACCGTCAGTGTGCGCTCGTCCACGAACCGCGCCTCGCCCTTGAGGACGGTAATCGCGGCATTGTCATTGAGAATGCTCTGGTACTTGGACTCGCGCAGCTCCTCCACCCGGGCCTGTTGCTGAGCCAGAAGGGCTGAACGATCCACCACCGGTGCCTGGGCACTCAGTCCGTCGTCAAACGGGCTTTCCCGGCGAAGGTGGGCGATATGCGCCGACCGGATCATGATTTTGGACGGTACGCAACCAATGTTGACGCAGGTTCCGCCGATGGTGCCGCGCTCAATCAGCGTCACCCGGGCACCGCGCTCCGTCGCTTTCAGGGCCGCAGCCATGGCACTGCCACCGCTGCCAATCACCGCAATGTGCAGGTTGTTGTCACTCATAAACGTTACTCCTTGGTTGAAGGGCTGTCGCAGCAGGCGTCGTGTTTCTTTTTACGCCAGACGGCATAGCAGGTCAGGCCAATAAAAAAGACCAGTGCGGGCAAAAGCACGTAGTCGAGATAGCCGGTGAGGGCTGCCAGGCCTAAGGTTCCCAGCAAAACCACCAGTATTGGGGTAAAGCAGCACAGGGCGACCAGCACCGTGCCGATGACGCTCACCCGCAACAGGGTTTTGGGGTTTGCCATGGTTACTCCTGTTTTGCCTGAGATTGTTTCAGCGTGGACGGATAGCCGGCGTTGGTGGTGGCTTGCGTCAGTGCCTCAACGGTCGTTTTCTCGTCGTCGAAGGTGACCGTCGCATCGCGTTCTTCATAACGAACATCCACAGAGGTCACGCCCTCCACCCGGTTGAGAGCGGCCTTGACGGTGATCGGGCAGGCCGAACAGGTCATGCCAGGGACTGACAGGGTGACGGTTTGTGGTGCTGCCAGGGCCGGCAGGCTAACGAACAGGAATAACGCTGTGGCGATCAGTGATTTTTTCATGGTGCTATGCCTCTCAGTAAAATAGGGGTAAAACATAAGGGAACGCCAGCGCAGTCAGAATGAGCAGCGCGACAATCCAGAAAACAACCTTGTAGGTTGTGCGTACTTGCGGCACCGCGCAAACATCGCCCGGCTGGCAATCCTGTGCAGGCCGGTATATCCGGCGCCAGGCAAACACCATGGCCACCAGTGCCGCACCGATGAACCAGGGCCGATAGGGTTCCAGGGCGGCCAGATTGCCGATCCAGGCGCCTGAAACTCCTAACGCGATTAAAACCAGGGGACCAAGACAGCAGGCGGATGCCAGGACGGCGGCAACGCCCCCTGCGATCAGCGAACCGCGACCGGATTTGGGCTCAGACATTACGTTGGCTCCTTTCATGAGATGGATGACTGAGATAAGGTTACTCCCGTAGTCAGCTACGGAATCAACCCCCTATGTCCAAGAAACCACGTTCAATGACCATTGGCGCCCTGGCCAAGGCCGCCAATATTGGAGTGGAAACCATCCGCTATTACCAGCGCCGGGGACTGGTGGCAGAGCCTGACAAACCCTATGGAAGCATCCGCCATTACGACGATCAGGCGTTGGCGCGTCTTCAGTTCATTCGAACGGCCCAATGGTTGGGCTTCAGCCTGGATGAAATCGGAGGACTGCTAACACTGCAAGACGGCACCCATTGCGATGAAGCACGGGTACTGGGCGGACAGAAGCTCGCCAAGGTGCGTGAGAAAATTTCAAGTCTGCGGCGTATCGAGCGAACGCTGGAGGGGCTGGTGCAGGCATGTTGCACTGAGCAGGGTGACGTGAAGTGCCCGCTCATTACGTCTCTTTATAAGGGCGTAGAGGAAAACACGTCGTGAGCTTATCTACGAGAGCCAACTTCTCTGCCGGGGTCGGTTATGGCAACCAGCAAGGGGGCCGATCCGGTCGGCATCATACGTCGCCGCTTATCCCCGAGCCTACGCCAAATCTAAACGTTCGCTTTGCGACCAGGGCTTACTCTAGACCCAGCTAAACAAAAGCGAACATTAAAGATAGACGAATACGCAACAATCATTGGTATCGCTGGAGGAAGTTTTGCTCTCGTCAATCAGAACGTATATTCAAAAGCGGCTCCAGACCTTGAACTTTCCTGCATGGTTCTTGAGATCTCAGCGAAAACCTTTAAATGAATTGCGGATGCCGTCGACAATGTTTGTTGTCGCCTCGACTACTCCATGGATCTCGGCTTCAGCAGTCAATGCCAATTCTTCAGTAGATCTCTGATTGCGCTGGGCCGGGGTTCGAACCTCATCGGCAATGACGGAAAAGCCTCGGCGCTGCTCGCCAGCGCGGAGTGCTTCGATGGAGGCATTAAGGACAAGAAGGTTTGTCTGCTCGGCTATGATCGGACTCCACCCCATTCAATGACACTCGGTGGAAAGTGCAACGACGTTTATAGCTCCATCATAAGACACATCGTTTGTCCTCAAGGAACCACTTAACGCGTCTGGATAATACACCTCTGAAACTTTGATGGCCCAACGCGCTACTTCAAGAGTTCGAACGAGGCTCTCGCGGGTCTGATTAAAACGCGGCAGGGATTCCGGCACGAGCTGCTAGCGATTTCTTGCTTGCTGGCCAACCGTCGCAACATAAAGTCCTTAACCGTTACTCAATGCAGAACGTGTGTCCCAGACCCGCAGAAAGTCTCGATCAAAAACTCGGCCCTGATGTCCAGGCTGAACCAGCCCCAGAAGTTGCTGTTTAGCGCTCCAGAACCAGTGCAACCACGATGCCGGCCAGTAAATCGCCTCGGATGTTGGAAAGCCAGTCGGCTTTGAGTTTGTTAACCATAGTTGAGTTTCCAGTGCACTCGTCAAAACAGGAAGGGTGTCAGCGGGTTCTCTTTATCAACGAAAAGGCAGGTTACGAACACAACTTGCGGTGACAACGAGAGTAAAACGCGGGAAAACGGGTCGGAATTGCCCACCGACAGCGGGCGCGGAGCTTATCAAACTACAGGTTAAAAGGTAAGGCGCACGAGACAATAGCAGCGGATTAAACACCACTAATCTACATATTCGATTTATATCTCCTTTTTTATTCATTTTACAGATAACAATTTAAGGCATAACGTAATTCCATTAGATAATAAAGGAAAGCGTTATGTACAAAGGTCTTGGGTTATGTGTTCTATTCACCATCGGTGGTTTTTTGCTCACCGCGCTGACAGGCGACCGCGTCAGCCCGCTGGTGTTTGCTCTGGTGCTGGGGGTCATCGTCGGGAATCTTCCCATGCCATGGAAAAGCCAATCCGTTGAGGCCGGACTGAAATTTTCGACCCGCTGGCTGTTGCGCACAGGCATTGTGCTGTTCGGATTTTCCGTCACCATGCAGCAGGTCTTTGCGTTGGGGCCGCGCATTGTGGTTCTGGATCTGTTGGTCATTGTCACTGTTTTGTTTGTTGGCTACCAACTGGGCACCCGCTGGTTCAAGCTGGACCCGGAGACTGCCCTGCTGACCAGTGCGGGAAGCGCCATATGCGGGGCGGCGGCCATTCTGGCAACGGAAGCCACGATTCGGGCGCGGCCTGCCACTACGTCCATGGCAGTGGCAACGGTTGTATTGTTCGGTAGCCTGGCCATGGTGGTGGAGCCCGTGTTGTTTTCGATGATCGGCTGGGATCAGGGCCTGTATGGCATTTACATCGGTGCCACCGTGCACGAGGTCGCTCAAGTGGTTGCGGCCGGCAATGCAATTGGCCCAGAGGCGCTGGCGAACGCGGTTGTCGTCAAGCTGGTACGCGTGATGCTGTTGGTACCGTTCCTGCTGCTGGTGGGCAGATGGTGGCTCAATCGCCACGCAACCAGACAGGATGGCACCCAATCCGTCGGTAAACTGACCGTTCCCTGGTTCGCGTTCGGTTTTGTGGCGGTGGCGCTGTTTAACAGCGTTGTCACGCTGCCGGAAGCCTTGCACGAAAGCCTGACGCTGACGGGCCAGATCGCACTTACCATGGCTATGGCAGCGCTGGGTTATGAAACGCGCATGTCGAAGCTTCGCGCCCTGGGGATCAAGCCTTTTGCTCTGGCACTGATGTTGTTTGTACTGCTGATCGGTGGCGGGCTTGCGGTGACTCCGATGATTGCACTGGCCTGAAATGCTGGACGCAATCGCCCGGGGTGGGTATTACGACGCTCTGTTAAAAAATCGCTCAAGCCGGGTTGTCAGAAACTGAATGGTGTGGCCGCTGTGTCGCCAGAAATGCCAATACAGCGGAACACTCAGGGCCTGATTTTCTGCAATCATGCCGTAACCCACTCCGGCCAGTGCAAACTGGACAAATCCCTGCGAGGACGGGCACAGGTGATAGCGAAAACCGCCGTGATACCCAAAGCTGTCCATGAACCGATGCTGTAACTGGTCGTTTGGGCCGTAAACGATGGCGGGTGCGCGGCTCAGCGAGTCCAGGCTGATACCGTCTGCGAAGAAGTGGTCCCGAAACTCCGGCGAAGGCCCACGTCCTGATCCTCAATCACCAGATCCATCAGCACATCTTCCTGACTGAACCTAATGTAAATGATTCAACAGTTTCTGGCCCGTCGGGGTTGGCCGTTGTAGCCTTTTTCAATGTGATTCGTGGCAGCCTGGTGGCTTTTTTGCAGGTGCCAGCACTGCGTCCGTGATTTGGTTCGGTGCCATGATGGCTGCCATCGCACTGCATCTTGCCCGTAACGGTCTGCAGGGGCCCATGATCTGAACAGGTTCCAAACCTACGTCGGGAATAAATTCCGGCCCGGCAACGCCCTTGGCCCCTGAGTTCTTATCCGACCGGCTCGATCTTGGCATCGCGTTGCCACAGCATGGAGGCGGTCGGCTTTCATTCAGCGTTCGGGGCTTTCAGCATGCATCCAACCATCGGCCAATACGTTCTATCCTTCATCGCTGTTGCCGGAACGGCAATCGGTATCAGCTTGTCTGCCAATGCGGCTGAATCCACCCGCTTCGAGCGCGGGGCCAAGGTTTACAGCCAGCAGTGTGCGGCCTGCCATCAGGCACAGGGCCAGGGCATACCGGGCTCGTTTCCGCCCCAGAAAAACCACACCGCTGAACTGTACAACGCCACCGACGGCATTGGTGGCCGCCAGTATCTTGGCCACGTGCTGCAATACGGTTTGACGGGGTCCATCGAAGTGGGGGGCACGGCGTACAACGGCAACATGCCCGCCTGGGGCGGTGCCCTCACGAACCAGCAGATCGCGGATGTGCTGAACTACGTGTTGACAGCCTTTGGTAACGAGCAGCGTCTTGCGGGAGAGTTTCAGCCCTACACCGCTGAGGAGATCAAGGCGATTGCGGGCCAGAACCTGTCCGGCAAGGACGTGTACCAGTTGCGACAGGCGGTGCTGGGTCAGTCAGTAGCGCCATCCCGGGAAGGTCCAACCGCCCGGTCGGCCCCAGAGCTGAGCCTGGAGAACGCCATCCGCGATCCGCTTTATGTGGCCGTCCAGAACAGCGGTATTGTAAGAGCCTTACCGTCAAAACAGGCCTGGCCTGGCGTGGCAGGGGCGCACTACGATGCTCTGAGCCCGGATGGCTCTCGCCTGATGGTGTCTGGTTTTAAAACCGGTAATGTCTATGTTCTGGATACGGCCAATGGCGACGTCATGGCCAGTGTGGCGATAGGCGAGGTGGCCCAGGGCGTCAAGATCTCACCGGATGGCCGCTATGGCCTTGCGGTTGCGCCGACCCAGGGCGACGTTGCAGTGATCGACATGAACACCCTCGAACTGGTGAAGAAAATTCCGGTGGGCAAGGTACCCCACAATCTCATCTACAGCGCCGACGGCAAATTTGCCTACGTCACTTTGCAGGGCGAAGGCGCTCTGGCAGTCGTGAACATGCAAACCCTGGAAAAACAGCATCAGATTCCGACGCCGGGGCTTGAGACGCCTCACAACGTTGACATCAGCGCCAACGGCCAACGGCTGTGGCTGCGCGACTTTACGGGCAACGTGGGCGTGATGGACCTGGCCAGTGAAACCATGCTGAAAACCTTCAAGGTGGGCAGTGGGCATGGCGGCATCGACGTGGTGCCCGGCGGGAAATACATCGCGACCGGGGCGATTTCCGCGTCCGCCGTGACCCTGATCGACCCCGAAAGCCTGGAAATTGTCAAGAACGTCGATGTGGGCGTCGGCCCCCATGGCGTTCGCGCCAGCCGTGACGGCCGGTTCATATACGCCTCTGTCACGGCGGATAACCAGATTGCCGTGATTGACAGCCAATCCTTGAAGGTCGTTCGCCGGCAACCCGTGGACGGCAAGTTCCCGTTCTGGATTGCGGTTCCCGGCAACCCGTAAAAAAATGTGGCGACAGGGAATAAACTGAACACAGGCGACGTCTTTGGTTAACAAGTCCACCGATTCCAAACGGGCACACAAAATGCGCAGCACCGGAAGCAAGCAGCAGTTTGACACCCTAGTACGCCCCTGGCGTTACCGGCTGTACGGTGTTGCGCAACGCCAGTCCGCCTCGACTGAAATAGCGGAAGACTATACTCAGGAAACCCTGCTTCGGGCCTGGCGGGATTTTGGCCAGTTGGACGACCAGGTAGCAATCTATGCCTGGCTGCTCAGAATTCTCAACCGTGTGGTTGCCGATGGCTACCGCCGGGACAATCGGCGGCGGCAACTGGCCCCGGTACTCACAACCGAAGACGCCGTGCTGAGCGAACACCCCTGCGCCGCTCCCGGCCCGTTCGAGCAGGCACTGAAACATCAGACCGATGCGCAGGTGATGGCCGCCGTTCGCGACCTGCCGGACAACTTCCGGCAGGTGGTTCTGTTGAGGGACTTTGAAGATCTGAGCTATCAGGACATTGCGCAGATTCTGGACCTGGCGCCAGGCACGGTGATGAGCCGCCTGTCACGAGGCCGTCGCCTGCTGGCCGAGCGATTGATCAAGGTGGCATCCGACAATCCGGCTGCCAGTGACAACACGCACACAAGGGTGACCCCCCATGAGTGATAAGCCCTCTATCACCCCCTCTTCGGAATCCCATCAGTGGTCTGACCTGCACCACCAGATTCAGGACTGGCTAGCGGGCTATGCCGATGGCGAGCTGGATGAGCATCACATCACTCTGGTTGAAGCTCACCTTGCTGGCTGTGAGGCCTGCCGACACGATGCCGAACGCCAGCGGATGCTTTCTGAACGACTACAAGAGATACCCGCGCCCAGATTGTCCCCCGCATTTGCCAAGCGCCTCGACGATACCCTTGCCAGCGTCCAGACCAGCGACAGGCGCCCGGTCGGTCAGAAGCCTCTGGAAGGCCTGAAACACTGGTTGACCCGCCTGAGCCCATCGGCTGTCATCGGAGGCGGCGGCTGGGCGGTGGCCATGGTGCTGGCGGCGATGCTTCTGGTACCCAGCCTGACGCCCGAAGATCCCAATCAGATGGCGGTGGCCAGTCAGATTCCCATGGTCAACGACGTGCTGGCCGATTATCAGCGGGTGGTGGGCAACGATCTGCGCACGCCGTCTGACGACGCCGACCTGTCGCCGCCCATGCAGTGGGCCAATGGCCGCGTTCTGGCCCGTTGGACAACCAGAGTAGGTGGCGAGCCCGCCGAGGCCTACGCCGTGCGGCTGGGCAACAGCCTGATCGTTCAGTACCAAATATCGGAGCGCGTGTTTTTCCGGAATCCGGACGTGCGACAGGCCGTGGCCCGTGCCGGTGATTTTCGAACCCGTGACAACGAGCTGGAAGTTATTGGGTTGCCGATGCGGGCATCGGGCTTACTGGTTGTGGCGCCATCGGGCAATGTGCCACCCATCGACAAGTCAGCGATGAGTGCTTCCTGAACCGACCTCGGTGGTTATTTTCTAATCAATCCCTACACTTAACTCATGCATTCGCAATCAGCCCAACAACAAAACCGGAACCAGTCCGGAGTGATCAACAATGAGGGAAATACCATGTCGATCAATGATTCGCCCGCCATTGCCTCCCAGTCTCCGGCAGAGTCAATCCAAATGAGCCGTCGGCGCCTTTTATTGGGCTCCGCCGGTGCCATGGCGTCCGTCAGTCTGCTGGGGCTCAGCCCGCTGGCCAAAGCCGCAGAGCCCAAAACGCTGCCGGACTACGTTCGCTGGAAAAACGCCAATGACGTCATCGTTCACAGTGCCAACACCATCGAAACCGAACGGGGAGCGATTGGCAGTGGTGTGGTCACTGACAGTGACAAATTGTACGTGCGCAACAATCTGCCAGCCCCGAATGCCGATATCGTTGCTGACCGCGATGCCTGGAAAGTGACTTTTGAAGGCGTGAATGGCCCCCAGTCCCTGACCCTTGGCGACCTTAAAAAAATCGGCGTGGAAACTGTGACCACGGTGCTTCAGTGTTCAGGAAACGGGCGGGCCTACTATCAGCACGGGCCGGGGGGCACCCAGTGGGGCACAGGTGCGGCCGGTTGCCTGATCTGGACCGGTGTGCCATTACGGGAGGTTGTCGCAAAACTGGGCGGCGTGAAACCCGGGATGAATTACATCACCAGCACGGGCGGCGAGAGCCTGCCTGCCGGGCTGGACCCGAAAACCATTATGGTGGAACGGTCCATTCCCCTGAAGGCTCTGGATCAGGCCCTGCTGGCCTGGGACATGAATGATGAGCCCATGCCCCTGGCCCACGGCGGCCCTTTGCGCATGGTTGTGCCCGGCTATTTCGGGGTCAACAACGTGAAATACGTGGATCGGGTGGCGTTCACCGAGGGCCAGTCGGACGCCAAGATTCAGGCCTCCGGCTATCGCATTCGTCCCATTGGCGAGAAAGGAGCACCCGATCAGCCGTCCATGTGGGAGATGCCGGTCAAATCCTGGGTTACCGCCCCCCTGACCACCGCCAGCCAGGGCAAAAACCTGGTGTACGGCGTTGCCTTCGGCGGCATGAATGCTGTCAGCAAGGTGGAGGTGTCAGCCGACGGTGGCGAAACCTGGAAGACCGCCCGCTTCCTTGGGCCCGACATGGGGCGTTATGCCTGGCGGCCGTTTGTGGTGTCGATGGATCTGAGCGCCGGCGATCACCGGATTGTCAGCCGCGCAACCGACACCGAGGGCAATACCCAGCCGCCCACACGCACGGAAAACGAGCGCGGATACGGCAACACCAGTTGGAAAGACCATGGCGTGACCGTCACCGTTTCATAAATGCATGAACCTTGTGGCGGTTCGCCCGCCGGGCCGCCCGTTTCTTTGACCGAACCAGGATTTTCCATGTCACTACGTACACTGTTATTCGCTGTACTTGTCTCTGCGTCTGCCACCGTGATGGCGGATGAACAACTCGAACTGGGCAAGAAGGTGTTCACCGAGCAGGCTCAACCCTCCTGCACCATCTGTCACGCACTGAACGATGCAGGATCGGTTGGCGAAATTGGCCCCAATCTGGACGAGCTCAAACCCTCTGCGGAGCAGGTCCGCAATGCGGTAAAGAGTGGCGTGGGGATCATGCCAGCGTTCGGTGATTCGCTGTCGGAGCAACAGATCGAGGCCGTTGCTCACTACGTTGAATCCGTAACCGGGAAATAAACGCAGGAGGGACCGCCGTGCCGGTCCCGGAGTTCACCCAACCCTGCTGAGTTGCCTAGACCTTGTGCACCTCGTAATAGCGCATCATGCCATTGTCCTCGTGCTCCATATTGTGACAATGGTAAGGATAGAGTCCCGGGAAGTCGGTGAAGGTCAGCGCAATCCGGACCCTCTCTCCGGGCAGCACCAGCACGGTGTCGTGCAGCCCTGAATCCACGATGCCGGCCGCCAACTGCCCGGCAGCTAGTGCATCGGCGTAGCGTCGGCTTAGCACCCTGAACTGCAATCCACGGACATGCATGGGATTCGGTATCATGGTGTTGTTGAAGAACTCACAAACCTCGCTTTCGCCCAACAAAACAACTTCGCCATCGGCCACCGTCGCACCTTCAAACTGACGACCTTTGATGGTAAAGCCTTGCATCAATTTCATGCCAAGCCGGAACAATCGGGGGGGCTGTGATCGTGTCCGGGCGTGGCAGGTCGGCCAGTTCATTGCTCAGCCGTTCAGGGTGTGTGGATATTTACCCCATGTCAAAGCCTAAGTTTGGGATTTGACATTTCCTTGATAAATCCTTCAACAAACCTTGACCCACCATCCAGTCTGGACTTCCCCCACTAAACACGACAACCCCGAGCCTCAAACGGAGGCAAATTGGGCGGCATTGAAGGCCATTCCGAATGTTCGCTTTGCGACCATAGGGAAATTTATGGCGTCAATTTCCACCGCGCTATAACGGCATAATCAGTTCGCTGATCCATTGTTTAACTGTTGTGACCTGCTCCCGTTTGGGATCAATTCTTTGACTCCAGTGACCGAGCTTCGGAGGATTTCATGGTGGACGGGGATTAGCCGTTGGGCAAAGGCTTAAACCTCCATGCCAGCCCTTTAGTTCTGTTTAATAGTGAAGTTTACTAATTTAGTAGGAACGATTACTAAAATGTACTAAGTCAAAACGAAATACCAGGAACCGCAAGTTTTCTATGTGAAAACAGCGAGCATTCGCTTTTAAATTTTGACAGGATAGAGCGGCGGGAATTTGCACAGACATGTTTATTCTTCATATCTGACTTTGTATCTCCTAAAAGAGAGCTCGGGTTTGTAGTTACCGACCACTCTCACTGTTGTTTGGATCGGAAGTTGCTTATCGCCTGCTTTGTATTGAAGATCAGCAACGCATGGGGACCAAGCAACTTCAAGGAGATCGAGAGCCTCTAAAGCCACTTGTTGGAATCCCCCGGGGGCAGCGAGCATGATTTCACCAGTGATTCGATTGCGCCGAGCGCGTGTGATAACCCCGGATCCTATCGAAACCATCTCCTCATCGTTAATCAATTTTTTCAAGGCATGCTCAACAGCTTCGCAACTCCCCATTGCGGAAAAATCTGCAGGTGTGAAAACTGTTCTCTCAGAGAGACAGATGTTATTCAGAATTTTCTTGCTCAGGGGATCCTTTTCATCAGACATTTGGCACTCAATGTTGGCGGGTTTGAAGTTCAACTATGGTTTCCTCAGAGGTCTTAAAGTTTTGGCGAACGCGCTGGTGGCGCGGAGTAATATTTAAAGTATCCGCAGTAACGGGATAGACCCCCCCAAATAGCGTGTTCCGATATCATCTAAAGGAGACTCAGCGGATGGTTACTATTTTGAGGTAACAAAACATATCGTACCGCTGAGCGGGGCCCGAAGCTGCGGGACTGATTAACGATCTTCGGCGAAAGTGAGAGGTTTGCAGACAATTTGACAAATCTTTGACCCATGGAATCAAACCTTAATCGATCAAAGGGCGCTCGGGGCCTGATCAATGGTTGCCACAGCGCCAATGATTTCAAGGGAAGGAGCCGCGATCTAACCGACCAATCACTAAGCGTAAGGCTTCAATGTCTTCGAGTGACTGCAGCATCTGGTTTGGCGACTTCCAGCCCAGAGCGCGAATTGGGCTCCTCATCCACCGATCTCGTGCTGCCTCATCCCCTTCAAAAAGATCCAAGGCTTGCATATGAATCTGAGCTACGAGCCCATCGAGATCGTGTCCTCTACCGCCTTGCTCGCCTGAATTAAGTATGATGCTACCATCCTCGACGGTAACTTGAATCAGCTGTCCGTCTTTCAAACCAGAGTCAGTGAGAACCCTTAGAGGCAATGCAATGAAAACCTCATTCTCAAATACGCGGATTTTCATGATCCTTCTAGATGGCATCGGCCTCTAGCTCCGGGCATGCATGCAATTCTTCAGAAAAAAGAACTTGGCGGTATGTAGTATCGTTGCCTTCTGAAGGGCCGCGAGTATCGTAAATCAAGTCGTTCTCGAACTGATAAATATAGTTCATCCGCAGCAGATCGTTGGAATCTGACAGTGCCACAAGCTTCAAAAGGCGCTGCATTCTCCAGCTTCCAGTTTGGTTGACCCTGGGAGGTGTAACTGCCATCACCTTGGTAATACAAAACAGCTCGTCATTCTCTTTGATTAAGGCGACCAGGTCGGAAGGTCTCGTGTATAAGTAGAAACGGTATCCCGTTCCGCCTTTTCGAAAGTAAGCAGTGCTGACAAAGAACCAAACATCACTGTGAGCAAGTTCAACGCTAGGCCAGAACTGTTCATCAGAAAAAGGGCGTCCCAAGAGTTCTTCAGTGTTAGCCTGACTCATAAACATGGTTGGTACTCCACCCCAAAATGCAAACTATAGCGTGTAGTGTTATAGCACGCAATTCGGTCTCATGGCCCCTTTCCTTAGGGGGTCAATATGGAACTACAGCAGGCTTTCGGGATAGCGCTTAGACGACAGAGAAAAGCGAAGGGTCTCTCTCAAGAAGCATTCACAACTGTCAGTAGTCGGACCTACATGAGCGAACTTGAACGAGGTCTCAAGTGCCCAACGCTCGACAAAATTGAAGAACTTGCTTCGACTATGGGCATCCATCCAGTGACACTATTGGTTGAGTGTTTCAAGCTCAGAGATGAAACAGACACGAAGAAAATTTTTGACAGGGTTTCGCAAGAGCTAGCCAGTCTCAAAGATAGCTAGCACGCGATAGTGAATCTGTCTGGGTTTGGCCTGATGCAGGTCTCACCGGAGCAGTCGCATTTTCCCCAATTCTGCCAGAGCGCAATATGGAGTCGGCTCAACCTGTCGACATTCCTACAGCACCATTAAATTAATACAGGGGTGTACAAAGGGCACTACGAATATCAGGCGGACTCGTTCCAAATCACCAGTGAATCTTGCGTCTAAATGTTCGCTTTTCTCTATTCGGCAAGTAAACGTCGCGACACTCCAACGGGTAGATTGGCAATTATCTAAATTTGACACAATTACCCTTATTTTGGCGCAATCAACAATTCGTGAAACTCATCGAAAATCACAACGGCGTAGTCTTCCAGCGCCGGATCATTCTGGATCAACCGCGTGAGAATACCTTCGGTGACCACTTCTATCACCGTGGCAGACGTCACCTGCGTATCAAGCCGTGTGCGATAACCAACGGTCTGGCCCGGCTTCTCCCCCATCTGCCCGGCCATGTACCTTGCCGCCGACCGGGCTGCCAAACGTCTCGGCTCCAACATCAGGATTTTCCGGCCCTCACGCCAGTCAGCATCCATCAGGGCCAGTGGCACCCTGGTGGTTTTACCGGCGCCCGGTGGGGCC
>NZ_LSMM01000092.1:0-14937 GCF_001566815.1 Marinobacter sp. Hex_13 | reverse complement strand
CCTCTCGGATTACCGGGAGCAGTTGGACGAAGACAGCCAACGGCGTCTTGGCTCGAACCCGCTACGCATTCTGGACAGCAAGAACCCGGATACCCAGAGACTTCTGGTGGACGCGCCTCGTCTGGATGATTACCTCGACGACGAGTCTCGGGATCATTTTCGGCAACTGCGCTCGTTGCTGGACGCGGCTGGCATTGAGTATACGGTGAATCCAAAGCTGGTTCGCGGGCTCGACTATTATGGCAAAACTGTATTCGAGTGGATTACCGACAGCCTGGGTGCCCAGGGGACGATATGCGCCGGTGGTCGCTATGATGGGCTGGTGGAGCAATTGGGAGGCAAGCCCACGGTTGCGGTCGGTTTCGCCATGGGGCTAGAACGACTGATCCTGCTGCTGGAAACGCTTAACCTTGTGCCAGACAGTGCCAATGGCAATGTCGATGTGTATGTTGCGGCTATGGGTGAATCCACCGTGGCACCCGCATTAGCGCTGGGTGAATCCCTTCGTGACGCTTTGCCGGGCGTAACGGTTATGGGGCACTGTGGCGGCGGCAGTTTCAAGAGTCAGATGAAAAAGGCTGATCGCAGTGGCGCCCGTTACGCGGTCATTCTGGGTGAGAATGAGGTTGCCAACGGGACGGTCGGCCTTAAGCCGTTACGGTCAGACGAGGGGCAACTAGACGTTGCTCAGGGTGATCTGGCCGCGACGCTTGAAGAATTGCTTGGCCGCTGATGGCGCGCCGACGAGTTACAGCATAATAATCATCTATTGCAGGAGTCATCATGGCTGAAATGCGTACTGAGGAAGAAACGGTCCAGGCAATCAAGGACTGGTGGAAGAAGAATGGCAGCTCGCTCCTGATTGGCGTCGGTGCGGCGCTGGCGATTGTTTTCGGGTGGCAGGCCTGGCAGAACCATCAAATGCAGCAGCGTACGGAAGCGGCTTCCCAGTTTGCCGAGCTGATCAATGCCTATAGCGATGAGACAGATGAAAATCGCGCAGATACCGTTGCCTACGTGGCCGAGAACCTGCGAGAAGAATACAGCGACAGCGCCTTCGCTGTTTATGGCATGTTGATGCTTGCTCGCCAACAGGTTATGGACCAGGGCGATCCGGAAGGGGCGATCGAGTCCCTGACCTGGGCGCAGGAAAAAGCCGGCGAAAGCGGAGCGTTGGCAATGGTTATTCGCAACCGCCTGGCCCGCGCCCAGTTCGCGGCGGAGCAGTACGAAGAGGCTTTGGCAACCATTGAGGGTACGGACAATACCGGCAGTTTCGGCGCTATTTTTACCGAGCTTAAAGGCGATATCCTGCTAGCCCAGGGTAATCGTGAGGGGGCTCGTGAAGCGTATCTGGCGGCCCGTGAAATGAACCAGCAGGGTCGTAGCGGCATTCTTGAGCTCAAGCTATCCGACCTTGGTGTTGAGGAGGGAGCCTGATGCCCTGGTTGGTTAACGGGCATACCAGACTCTTTTCGCTTGCGGGTATGCTGACACTGGCTGTCCTTGCAGGATGTAGTACCAGCGACACCTTTGAGCAACCTGCACCGGTTCCGGAGATTTCATCCAGTGTCGGGCTTGAGCCTGTCTGGAGTATGGGTGTTGGGGACGGGCATGATGACAACTTCCTGTACCTCGCCCCTCTGAACACCGGAGACCGTTTGTATGCGGCATCAGCCGATGGCGAGGTTTATGCCGTCGGCTCCGAAAACGGCGCGGTATTCTGGTTCCGGGATCTTGACGAGGAAATCAGTGCCGGCGTTGGTGGCGATCAGGGAAATCTGTACCTGGTCACCCGTGATGCTGAGCTGATGGCCCTGTCGCGCGAAGATGGTTCTGCGCTTTGGCGGCAGCCATTGCCCAACGAAGTGTTGGCATCCCCCCAGTCCAACGGGCGCCTGGTGGTGACACAGACCATTGATGGCAAGGTGCTGGCGTTTGATACCGCCTCCGGGGAGCAGGCATGGCAATACGACAGTGATGTCCCGGTCCTGTCAATACGTGCAGCGGCGTCGCCGCTTGTCGGGGCAGACCTTGTGCTGGCTTCACTGGCCAACGGCAAGCTCATGGCGATCTCCACTGAGACCGGCCAGCCCGTTTGGCAGTATGAAGTCGGCCAGCCGCAGGGCCGTACCGAGCTTGAACGGCTTGTTGATGTGGCCGGTGAGCCGCTGATTCTAGAGAGCGCAGCGATGATTGTGGGCTATCAGGGCAAGCTTGCGCTGGTTGACCTGCAAACCGGACAGGAAATCTGGAGTCGTCCCGCCTCCAGCCTGCAGTCACCAATGATCGGCAACGGTAATATTTTTGTCGCGGGTGCCAACGGCGATATCACGGCCTACCGCGGTTCCGACCGTCGCGAGCTGTGGGTTCAGGACCGGTTATCCTGGCGGCAGCCAACGCAGCCGGTTGTCTATGAGGATTACCTGTTGATTGGTGATTTCGAGGGGTATATTCATATGTTGTCGTTGGAAGACGGCAGCCTGGTGGGTCAGCTTGAATTTGACGACGAGGGCCTGCGGGTGCCTTTCCAGCGCCTGCAGAACGGTAACCTTCTTGTGTATGGCAATAGCGGTAAACTGTCGGTATTGAAACTCCGGACGCTCGACTGAGTGCTCCTTTCCGGCCCTATCGCTGTGAAGCGCGGGCCCTGTTTAATGTGTAGCGAAAGACTATGACCCCTGTAATTGCTCTTGTCGGGCGCCCCAACGTGGGCAAATCGACACTGTTTAATCAAATGACGCGGTCCCGGGATGCGCTTGTAGCGGATTTCCCCGGCTTAACCCGTGATCGTAAATACGGTGAGGGCAATTACGAAGGGCAGCGCTTTATCGTGATTGATACCGGTGGCCTGACCGGGGGTGAGGAAGGCCTGGACGCTGAAATGGCCCGCCAGTCCATGCAGGCTGTCGAGGAAGCTGACATTGTCCTGTTTCTGGTAGATGGCAAGGCCGGCCTCAATGGCGGCGACGAACTGATTGCTGCCCATCTTCGGAAAACCGGCAAGCGGGCGCATCTGGTGGTCAACAAGACGGATGGCCAGGACCCCGACATCGCCGCTTCCGATTTCTACGGCCTGGGCTTTGAGTCTACCTATCTGATTGCTGCCTCTCACAACCGGGGCATTCGCTCCATGCTGGAAGAGTTGCTACCGTCCGAGGAAGAGCGTGAAGGACAGGACCGTGCCGATCGTTATCCGGGCATACGCATTGGTATTGTCGGGCGGCCGAACGTGGGCAAGTCAACATTGGTCAACCGCATGCTCGGAGAGGACCGGGTGATCGTCTATGACATGCCCGGCACCACCCGGGATAGCGTTTACATCCCGTTTGAACGCATGGATAACCAGTACACACTGATCGATACGGCCGGTGTGCGCCGGCGTAAGAATGTCAGTGAGGTGGTGGAGAAGTTTTCCATCATCAAGACCCTCCAGGCTATCGATGACGCCCATGTGGTCATCCTGGTTATCGACGCCCGGGAAGGTCTGGTGGACCAGGATCTTCATCTGATTGGCTTTGTTCTGGATGCCGGCCGTTCCCTGGTGATTGCGGTCAACAAATGGGACGGCATGGACCCGGACGACCGGGCCAAGGTAAAAGAGCAGGTTCAGCGCCGCCTGGACTTTCTTGATTATGCTGACAAGCACTACATATCTGCCCTTCACGGCTCCGGTGTGGGCGTCATGTACGATTCGGTTCACGCCTGCTATGAGTCAGCGATGGCCAAGTGGCCGACCAATCGCCTGACGGCCATCCTCCAGGATGCTACCGCCCAACATCAGCCGCCGCTTGTGCAGGGGCGTCGAATAAAGCTGCGGTACGCCCACCAGGGTGGGTCCAACCCTCCAGTGATTGTGGTGCATGGAAATCAGACTGACGCGTTGCCAGGGGCTTACAAACGCTATCTGGAGAATACCTTCCGTAAAGTGCTGAAGGTCAATGGTTCTCCCATTCGCTTCGAGTTCCGTTCCAGTGAAAACCCGTTCACTAATAAGGTTAGCCGGCTTACGCCGCGTCAGAAGGTCAAACAGGACAATGACCTGAAGAAAGGGCGGCCGGTACGGAAGAAAGCGCGAATGAAGAGCAAGAAACGCTGAAACGATCCGACCGTCGGGGCAGCGCCAGGCAGTCGGTGCTGCATCAAAGGGCGCGATGGTTGGTCTTTAGCCACTCCTGAAACTCGTTTTCGGGCATCGGCCTGCTGTAGAAATAGCCTTGTGAATAGTCACAGCCTTCCTGTTGCAGGAAGTGTGTCTGGGCTTCTTCTTCCACGCCTTCTGCAATTACACTCAAGCCAAGACTGTGGGCCATGTTGATGATGGCCTTCACCAGCGAGGCGTCCTCCCGCTCCTTCATCACGTCCTGAACAAAGGATTTGTCGATTTTCAGGGTATCGAAAGGGTAGCTCTTGAGGTAGCTGAGCGCCGAATAGCCGGTACCGAAGTCATCAACTGACAGGCGAATACCGGATTGATCGAGTTGCCGCAGGATATCGGCGGTTTCTATGGTGTTATCAAGGATCAGTCGCTCAGTGATTTCCAGTTCCAGTTGCTGGGGGGGCAAACCGCTGGCTTTGAGAGCATTCATGACGGTGTCGACAAAGCCCGGATCCCTGAATTGCCTGGGAGATACGTTGACTGAAATGCCGATGTCCGTACCAGTGGACTCTTTCCAGCGTATGGCCGCCAGGCAGGCTTCCCGTAACACCCATTCACCAATCGGCGTTATCAGGCCGGTTTCTTCCGCCAGGGGTATAAACCGGTCGGGCATGACCATACCCATACCGGGGTTATTCCAGCGCAGCAGGGCTTCGGCAGAGCACAGTTGGCCGGACTCGGTGCGAACAATGGGCTGGTAGTAGAGCTCGAACTCTTTTTGCTCCAGGGCCCGGCGCATCAGCGATTCCATCTGCAGCCGTTCATGGGAGACTTCCGTCATTTCCGGAGCAAAGAGAGCATAGGCACTTTTACCCTTGTGTTTGGCCTGGTACATGGCGGCATCGGCGTGTTGAAGCAGGGTGCCGCTGTTATCGGAGTCGTTCGGGAAAACGGAGATACCGATACTGGTGGTTACGAACACTTCCTGGCCATTCAGCAGGTAAGGAGGGGCAAAGGTCTTGAGGATACGCTCTGCCACCTGTGACGTCGCCTCGGGGCCCGTCAGGCCGGGCAATATCACCAGAAACTCATCACCACCAAGCCTGGCGACGGTGCTGGTACCCCGAAGGCAGCTGGAAATCCGTCGTGCGGCCTCTATCAGGAGGTTGTCACCGGCGTCGTGCCCAAGGGTATCGTTAATGTGCTTGAAGTTGTCCAGGTCGAGAAACATCACGCCAACCAGGGAGCTTTCGCGTCTTGCCTGGGCCAGGGCCAGTTTCAGGCGATCCAGGGCGAGCATTCGGTTGGGAAGCCCGGTCAGGATGTCGTAGTTAGCCTGTCTGAGCAGTTGTTGCTCGTAGCGCTTGCGAATGCTGATATCTTCGCCAAGAATCAGGTAGCCGGTGGCTTCGCCCTTGGAATTCTTGATGGGGGTTACGATCAGTTGTTCCCAGAAGCGCTCACCGTTCTTGCGAACGCTGTTGATTTCCCCCTGCCAGACCCCCACGCGTTGGACCTGAAGTCGGATGGATTGCCACAGTTGGCGGTTTTCTCGATGGGCCTGTGCATCCTCGGATAGCACGCCCGGGTGTTTTCCGGCGATGGTGGCTGCGTCGTAGCCGGTGAGCTGGCTGAATTTCTGGTTGGCGTATTCGATACGCCACTGGCGATCACAAATCAGCACCGATGACGGGCTTTGCTCAATCGCCTTGGAGAATTTTCGGATTTCCTGGGCATCGCGCTCCTGTCGTTCGAGGTCATCGTTGAGACGTTCCCGCATCTGGTTGATGGCAACGGTGACCTGGGCCAGTTCGTCATTTCGATTCAGTTGGGTGTCCGGTCGGTCCAGTTCAAGCGGGTCTGACAGGTTGTTGAGTGAGAAATTGCGGGCGTAGTTGGCCATGGTGGTCAGGTGCCGCGCAATGAAGTGCTGGAAAATCCAGATGATCAGGATCGAAACGAAAAAGGTCTTCAGGAACTGGGTGGTCAGCACCACTACGACTTTTTGGCGCATGTCCGAGAACACCCGCTTCAGATCGGCGGTGATGGTCAACTGACCCAAACTGAACATTTCATCACCCTGGTGGGTGAGCTTGAACGTATGGCTGATTGTCTGGGCGTTGCGAGGGATTTCGCCCATGACCAGTTCGGAATCCGGTTCAATTTTGAGGCGTAGGTGAACGATGTCTGGCAGGCTGAGTATGCCTTCGAGCTGGGTCTGTAGGAGTTTCTGATCCAGCGCCCATAGGCTGCGGGCCAGACTGGAGGTATAGCCGGTTTCGACAACCATCATGCGCCTGTCGATCTGCGACAGGTCCTTCCGGTAATCCGAGTATATCTGGATAGCTGAAGAGATGAGCGTGAACAACGAGCTGAACAACAGGATGTATGCGAGCAGCCTGAAGGACAGGGGAGACCCGGTTCGAAATCGTTGCAGGCGAGTCAACAGTTTTTGCATGTCCTATACTTCGGCCACCCTGGCAGGTTTCAATGAGCATGGTCAGACGGTGTTCTCAGGACTATAGCAGCAGTTTCTTGCAAATGCCTCGCAAATACAGGAAAAATCGGGAGAAATGTGTCACTGTTCAGGATTTGTTAATGTCTTGGGAGCGGGCAGTGTTCGGGGGTGTTGAACGCCTGCGCATGCAGGGCTGATCGATTGGGAGTGCAGGGTGGACCTGCAACGAAAAAGAAGCTGAAAAAATGGCGTCCCCTAGGGGGTTCGAACCCCTGTTGCCGCCGTGAAAGGGCGGAGTCCTAGGCCACTAGACGAAGGGGACGCATCGCTTCAAAAGCTTGCCTCGTCGAGGTGGCGCGTATATTAAGTAAGGCGATACGAGCTGTCAAACGGTTTTTAAAAAAATAATGGCTTTCGCGAGCACAGCAGGTTGGTCGAGGAAGCTGCCCTGAGCCTTTCCGAGGACCGCCTCAGTACCTTACCGAATCCGCCAGGGCTGGGCCCAATTCAGGATACTGGAAATGGAACCCTTCGGCTTCGAGTCTTTCGGGTATGGCCATTTGGCCGGTCAGTAACAACCGGGACATTTCGCCCAGCGCCAACTTAAGGACCGGACTTGGTGCCGGGAAAATGGCCGGCCGGCCCAAAACGCCGGCAAGACACTTTGTAAACTGCCGGTTGGTGACCGGGTTGGGGCTCACGACGTTGTAGGGGCCGTTGGCCTTGTCGGATTCGAGCATCCAGACAAGCGCTGCGACCACGTCGTCCCGGTGAACCCATGGCATGAACTGTTCGCCGTCGCCAAGTCGTCCCCCAAGACCCAGGCGGAAGGGTAGAAGCATGCGCTGCAGGAAACCGCCACCCGGGCCGGCAACAATCCCCGTCCGCGACAGGCATACGCGAACGCCGTCAGCCTCCAGGCTCAGAGCTTCCTGTTCCCAGTCACGGCACATGCGATGAGTGAATTCGTCATGGGGCAACGTTTGCTCAGTCACGTGTTCACGGCTCTGGTCGCCGTAGAAACCCACCGCAGAACCGGACACCAGCACGCGCGGGAGTGATTCCCAGCTCCTTATCACGTTCGCCAGGAGGCTAGTAAGGCCGATACGGCTGTCCCGCAGTTCCTGTTTGCGGCGATCGGACCACCGTTTATCGGCGATGCCTTCGCCAGCCAGGTTGATAACCGCACCGAACCCCGGGTGGCCTCGTAGCAGCTCGAGATCTCCCAACGCCTCTACACGTCCACAAAGAGCCTGAACGTTTGCCGTGGACTGTCTGCTGAAGACGGTTGGGGCGTAGCCTTTGCTGATCAGTTGTTGGCACAATGATTGGCCGATGAATCCGGTGCCTCCGGTGATCAGAATCCGATTATCCATTGCTGCTCGCTCCTGGGTCGGTTAATGGTCGGCTATTGATAGTTGTCGGTGATGGGTTATGCCGGCTGTTTGTGGCTGTCGAGTTCGTGGATCACAACGTCACGAATGGCTTTCCCCAGTTCGGGATTCTCACCGATGGGTGGTGCAAGCGTAATGCTGACCTCGTGTTGGCTTTGTAGCCCCTCGATCATCGCGGGAACGTCTTTTCTGAGATGACGGCCCGCCGCCAGGAATAGCGGCACGACGGTATACTGTCGGACGCCTTCACTTGCTCCCTCGCTGATAACCGTATCCAGGGAGGGCTCTGCCAGTTCCATATAGGCAATGCGGGACCCGGGTACAGATTCAAGTGTCGGGGTTGCCAATGCTTCGAACGTCCGGCACCAGCGCTCATCGCTGCTTCCATGGGCAAGTAGGATTATTCGGGGAGCTTCTCCGTTCATAGTATCTCCTGGTATGAATAAAAGCTGGGATAGTAATCTAAAGTGTAGCAGCCGCAGGCCTGCCACTGTGCTGCTCGATGACGATAGGATGGGTATATGTTCGATTGGAAAGAGATTCTGGATTTCTGGTTTGGTGAACTTGATGAGCACGGCCTGCCGGACAGCTTTCACAGGAATCGCTGGTTCCGTTCCACGCGTGCCTTCGACCAGGAAATCCGGCGACGCTTCCTGTCGATGGTCCTTTTTGCGTCAGAGGACGGTCTGCGGCACTGGCGCAAGACGGCCGGCGGGGCTCTTGCAGAGATCATCCTGCTGGATCAGTTCACACGGAATATTCATCGGGGCGGAGCGCTGGCGTTTTCCAATGACCGGTTGTCTGTAAAGCTCTGTAAGGCAGCGATGCGTGATGGACAGGACATGGAATTGCCCCCGGTAAAGCGGGGCTTCCTCTATATGCCGCTGCAGCACTCGGAAAAACGTGAGGATCAGGATCTGTCTGTGGAGTGTTACTCACAATTGGCCGCCGCCACCGATGGCATTGTCGGAGATTTTATGGAGAGTTTTCTACAATCCGCCCGTGACCATCGGGATATCATCCACCAATTCGGCCGTTTTCCACACCGCAACCAGGCACTGAAACGCTCCTCGAGCCCGGAGGAGCAAGCCTACCTGACCAACGGTAAGCGCTTCGGCCAATAAATGCCTTCAAATCCGTTCAACAGGCCGGAACTGCCAAGCCCATCAAGGTTTCATGGCGCCTTATGCGGCAGAATTTACAAAAACTAACAAGAATCAGGCTTCGCTGCACAGGTCTCAGGGCCATTGCAGGCGGCCGGCGATCGAAACAAGGAAAACCAGCCATGGGGCAGTTACAGAACCCCGCACTCCAGGCGAACAGTGAACTGCCGGAGAACCGATTACTTCGGCAGTCGATTCGCTACAGGGGGCGCAAGACCTTACGTGTAAAAAGCGAGCTACGGCGTCTTAAAATCCTGGAGGCGACCCTTCGAATTGCAGCTCGTGACGGTTTGCGAGGCATCAAGCATCGAGCTGTTGCGAGGGAAGCGAAAGTGCCTCTGGCCGCCACCACCTATTACTTTCGCGATATTCATGAATTGATCAGTGACTCATTCATGCTTTTCGCTGAAAAAGCCCGGGACAATCTTGATGGCTTTTATGACACCATCAATCTGGTGCTGGATACCACCCCTGCAGAAACCCTTCGGCGCAATGGTCCCCAACGCAAGGAATTGGCTGCGCGTTTGTCGGTAATATCGACGGCCTATCTCCATGAGCAGTTTACAAAGCGAAGGCAGCAGATGCTGGCGGAGCAGGTGTTCCTTATGGAAGCGCTAAGGGATGACCGTCTTGCGGGCCTGGCAAGAAGCTATCGTGAAGCCTGGACCGCAGGCCTGCGGCAGATACTGAAGCGGCTGGATTCGCCATCACCGGAGAGAGACGCAACGCTGCTGGTGAATGTCACTCTGGGTATGGGATACGATTCTTTACTCAACGATCAGCGTGTGGATTACGCTGCACTGTCTGAGACCGTTGCGCGCGTGATCGGGTTGGCGTTAGGCGAACAGGAGATCGTACCGGTCTGAATATGGGGATGAAAAAGGTCCTGAAAAAAGAGTTGACGAACCAGGATGAATCCGTAGAATACGCGTCCGTTGATCAAGCGGGAATAGCTCAGTTGGTAGAGCACAACCTTGCCAAGGTTGGGGTCGCGAGTTCGAATCTCGTTTCCCGCTCCAGATTCCAAAAACCCGGTCTTTTCGAAAGGAAAGGCCGGGTTTTTCATTTTTAGCCTGCAAGCCACAGTCTTCACACCCTGTTCTCGGTTATACTGCCAGGTCATATTGGATGCCTTGTCGTCAGTGTTTCGGGAGCGCCCATGCAGGTACATTCGTTGTATGTCTATCCGGTCAAATCCCTGGCCGGAATCCAGGTTTCTTCATTCCTTCTGGACGAGTTCGGTCCGGCCGATGACCGTCGCTGGATGATCGTTGATTCCGAGCGCGAGTTCGTTACCCAGCGAAGCAATCCGGAACTCGCCATGATCAAAACCCGGTTGGACTCAGGTCAGGTCTTTGTCGATATACCGGGGGAGGGCGAGTTTCCATTGTTGCCGGACACTGAGGAGTGTCGTGTCAGGGTCTGGCGGGACTGGGCGAAAGCAGTGTACGGAGAGGACAAGGCATCTGCTGCGCTGTCCCGCTACTGTGGCCAGACATTTCGCTTTGTGTATATGCCCGAGGAAACCTTCCGCCGCGTTGATGCGAGCCGGGTTACCGAGTATCGTCGGGTCAGCTTTGCCGATGGTTTTCCATTCCTGATCACCAATCTTGCGTCCCTTGAAGAGCTGAACTCGCGCCTTGATTCGGCCATCGATATGCGAAGGTTCCGGCCGAACATTGTTGTTGAGGGCGCGGGGGCCTGGGATGAGGACAACTGGACATCTGCACGCATCGGGGAAACGGCATTCACGCTGGTAAAGCCCTGTTCCCGCTGTGTTATGACCACCGTGGACCCGGACCAAGGCGTAAAGTCCGTAGATCTGCAGCCTTTAAGGATGCTTGGAACCTATCGGCGAACCTCTGACGGCGTCATTTTCGGAATGAACGCCATTCATGAATCGGACGGGACCATCCGGGTCGGCGATCCGATTACTCTGCAAACGACTGCCACAACGGAGAATCAGTAACGTGCCATTGTTAACGCTGGATGCCGTATCCCTTGCTTTTGGCATGCAGCCATTGCTCGACCAAGCCTCTATGACCATCGAGGCAGGTGAACGTGTGTGTCTTCTTGGCAGGAATGGCGAGGGAAAATCCACACTACTGAAGATCGTCAGCGGTGAGGTAACGGCGGACGGCGGTGTTGTCCGGCTGGACGACGGTGCGGTGTTGTCAGTGCTGCCCCAGAATCTCCCCGTCAATGATACTCGAACCGCTTATGAGGCCGTTTCCGGTGCTTTCCCGGAGACCGGGGAATTGCTCGCGGAATTTCATCGGTTGTCCCAGACTGCGGATGAAGCCAGCCTGGATCGGCTGATGAAAGTACAGGAGCGCCTTGAGGCGCTGGATGGCTGGCGTCTGGACCAGAAAGTCGGCGCCATCCTCGAGCAATACGGCATCGACCCGGAGCAGCGTCTGAACACGCTCTCCGGCGGTTGGCAGCGACGCGTCCTGTTGGCGCGTGCCCTGGTGACCGAGCCGGATATCCTGTTACTGGATGAGCCTACCAACCACCTGGATGTGCCCGCCATTGCCTGGCTGGAAGAGGCCCTTGGTCAATTCCGTGGCGCGATTCTGTTTGTCAGCCACGACCGCGCGTTTATACGCCGCATGGCCACGCGCATCGTGGAACTGGACCGCGGGCATCTGGTGAGTTTTGCCGCTACGTACGACCGCTATCTGGACCTAAAGGAAAAGGCTCTGGAGGAGGAAGATCGCCAGAATGCGCTGTTCGACAAGCGGCTAAAACAGGAAGAGGCGTGGATACGCCAGGGGATTAAGGCTCGTAGGACCCGCAATATGGGCCGGGTGAGGGCGCTAAAGGCCATGCGTGAAGAACGCCAGCAACGTCGCGAACGCGGTGGAACTGCGAGCTTTTCGGTGGAAGACGCCGCCCGTTCCGGGAAACTGGTGGTGGAAGCCAGTGATGCCGGATTTGCCTATCCTGATGGTACCGCGGTCATTCGCGACATGAACATGACGGTCCTCAGGGGCGATAAGATTGGCCTCGTTGGTGAAAATGGCACTGGGAAGACCACCCTGGTCCGGCTAATGCTGGGAGACCTGAAGCCCACAGATGGCCGAATTCGCCTCGGCACCAATTTGCAGATCGCTTACTTCGACCAGCTCCGGGGTGAGCTCGACCTTGAACGCAATGCGCTGGATAACCTGTCCGAGGGGCGGGAGTTCATCGAAATTAACGGCCAGAGCAAGCACGTACTGGGATATCTGCAGGAATTTTTGTTCAGCCCGGAACGGGCGAGGTCCCCTGTGCGTGTCTTTTCCGGGGGTGAGCGTGCGCGTCTTCTTCTTGCCAAGCTCTTCAGCAAGCCGGCCAATATCCTGGTGCTGGATGAGCCGACCAATGATCTGGACGTGGAGACCCTGGAGTTACTTGAATCCCGGCTGGTGGAATTTGCCGGTACTGTGATCGTTATCAGCCACGACCGCGAGTTCCTCGATAACGTCGCTACTGATACGGTGTTCCTGGACGGCTCTGGCAGAGTCGCGGAGTTTGTCGGTGGGTATACCGATTGGCGGAGGCAGGGTGGCCGGTTCCCTTCTGAGGGGGTAAGCCGAAAGGCCACCAAGCCGCCAAAGAACCAGAGCCCAGTGCCGGAAAAGAAGCCGGAAGCGCCCGCAGTGGCAGACACCAAAAAAACAAAACCCGTAAAACTCAGCTACAAACTGAAGCTTGAACTGGAAAAACTTCCGGGCCAGATTGAAGAGCTGGAGGCGGAACTGGAAAAGCTTCGGGCACAGATTTCCGATCCGGAATTCTACTCCGGGCCCGCTGAGAGCGTCTCCACGACCCTGGCGGACCTCGGGGACAAGGAAGCCCACCTGGAGAAGGTCATCGAGCGCTGGATGGAGCTGGAAGAACAGGCGAATCAATGAATGTAACGTACCACTTCAAATTTGAAGACAAGCGTTCCGAGACGTTTAAAGTAACGGACCGGCCAGCTGAGCCGGTGGGCAACCTGCCGAGCTGGACAAGGTTGGAGCACTGCCAATGCGCCAACTGCCCGCTGAAAGCATCGGAGTCGCCACGATGTCCCGCCGCCGTTGAAATGCTTCCGGTTGTGAACGCCTTTCAGGCAGAGGACGCCTACCAGAAGGTGACTGTGGAGGTTACAGACGACCGCAGGCGTTATTCCAAGGACACCACGCTTGAGGAGTCCCTGAGGTCATTGCTGGGGCTGAAAATGGCGACAAGCGGGTGTCCGGTGTTGTCCGAACTGAAGTCGATGGCCGTGCATCACTTGCCGTTTGCCAGCAACGATGAATTCATCATGAGGAGTGTGTCTCACTACCTTTTGCAGCAGTACCTGGCGAAACGTAACCACAAGGAGCCAGACTGGGAACTGAAAGGGCTGGTGGAGAGAAATCAACGCCTGCAGTTGGTCAACCAGGCGTTATGGCAGCGGATCCATTCGGTGTGCGAGGGGGACAGTAACCTGAAGGCATTGCTGAACTTCTTCTCAATGGCCTCCAGTGTGAGTTTTTCCCTGGAAAGTCAGCTTCGAAAACTGGAAGCAAAAATGAAGGGCGACGGCGCCGACTAGGGCGCCGCGGCCATCGTCCGGCTACTGGATGCGGATCGCAAGGACATCGCAGACGGTGCCATGCAACACACCGTTGGCGGTTGATCCTAGAAGCAACTGGAATCCTTTGCGGCCGTGGCTTCCCACGATGACCAGGTCCACACTCTGCTCTTCAGACAGCCGATGGATTTCGGATTCAGGGCGCCCCACCGTCACTATCTGATTGTCTTTGCCAACATTGTACTTTTCACCGTACCCGGCAAGCTGTTCCTTTGCCGCCTTGTCCAGTTGATCCTGAAGTTCCGTCAGGTCCATCGGAATGTCGCCCCCATAGGCGTAGCCAACAGGCTCCACTACGTGCACAAGCATCAACTCAGCACTATGGGCTTTGCTTATTTCGACGGCCTTATTGAGTACCTGGGGGGCCTCTTCGGTCAGATCGATTGCCACCAGTATCTTCTTATAGATCGACATCGCATCGCTCCTTCGCGGATGGGGTCAAACTCTTGGTGTGCCAAAGCAGTACCTTGTCCCATAAGTGTAAACCAACACTGACAGGTATCAATGACTGACTGGAAAGGTGACAAAAGGAGAGTTGGCTGGGGCTACAATCTGCCCCAGCCGGCGTGGACGTCAGGCGTTTTCGCGCAACAGGCCAATGGTTGTTTCCAGGCCCCGGAGAATGCCTTTGGAATAGCGGTCGATCACAAACGCAACGTTGTTGTCGTTATAGTTAATATAGGAGCCCCGAATGAACTCCCACTTGGAGGTCAGGTCGTCCAGAGCGGCTTTTAGTGGGCCCTGGGCACCGCCTTTGGTGATCTGTGACAGGAAGGCGTCAAACTGCTTTGCCTGCTCGTCAAGAGGGATGTCGTTGGAGGAGCCCTGGAAGGTTTGCGATACCGAGGAATGGGTGCGGGCGGAGTACTTGGCCATCATCTGTGCCATAGTGACTGCCGCCGAGCGTGCGGCTTCAACTCTCTGGGCAGTTGCGACTTCGGCGCTTTCCCGGGCAACCGCGTACATCTCTGAAGCCACCTGGTTCATCGATAACGCCTGGTTCGCCATATCGGACACCAGGCGCAGGTCGGGATAACCGGTGTTGCGCACGTCGTTGATGTTGCTCCGCATCAGATCCTTGAATTTGTCGAACTCCACGTTGAGGCTTTCAACCTGTTCTCCGGACAGTACGCCGGCGGTGCTGTCGGCGACCGAATTCATGGATTCGTTGGCGGCATTGATACTGGCGACAATCTCGTTCAGGGTTTCGGTATCGC
>NZ_LSMM01000091.1:0-15185 GCF_001566815.1 Marinobacter sp. Hex_13 | reverse complement strand
CCTGAATCATCGGCGCCCTGCGCCAAAGGAGATAATCATGTCTTACCAGGACACCGGCCTCATCTTCGCCGGCAAGGTATTCATTGCCCCGGTAGAGCAGGGCGTTATCGGCGCTTTCAACGGCCCTATCAACGTCCCCAGCTTTGAGCTGACCCCGCCCAGCACCGAGGTCCGCAACCGCGTTTCCAAACAGCCTGCCTCCTATGGCCAGGCGCTGGACGTAGTGAACATTCCGGGCGATCCGGCCCAGATGTCCATTTCCTTCGACTCCCTGCCGGCGGTGTTGTTGGCTGAAGCTCTGGGTGGCACCAGCGCGTCTCACTCGGTCACTGCCGGTAGCGTGACTGATGAAGCAATTACGTTGGTAGAGGGCCAGTGGGTCAAGCTGGCGCATTCCAACATTGATGGTGCCTCTGTTGTTGTCACTGACCCAACCGGGCCCACCGACCTGGTTGAAGGCGATGATTACGAAGTCGATGCTGACGCCGGCATGATCAAAGCCTTGGATGCGGCTGCCGCCATCGCGGTAGAAGTAGATTATGACTACAACGCCGAATCCGGCACCAAGGTGCTGGGCGCCACGGAAATCCAGAAGCCGCGGCACATCATCCTGGAAGGCAAGAACCTGGCGACCGGCAAGAAAGCTCGGGTGATCGTGCATGAAGCGATCCTGAATGCCAGTGAAGCCATGGACCTGATGAGCGATGAGTTCGTGAATGGTCAGCTGAGTGGCAACCTGCGCACCCCGGCCGGCAAAGCCAGCCCCTTTGAAGTGATCATGCCTGACTGAGCTCAGCAGTAACCCTTCCCTCTGACGCCCCGCATCCTCCGGGGCTTTTTGTTTCTGGAGACCTCCCGTGGCGCTGAAAGATGCCGTAATCAGCTTGGTACTGCGCGCAAAGAACGCGATCAGCAAAGACGCCGATCCGGCGGCTGATTCGCTACGTGAGGTAACCGAGAGGGCGGAGGAGCTTGAAAAAGAGCTGCAGGATCTGGGTAAGCAGCAGGACGCTGTGCGGGGGCTGAAAGCCTCTGAGGAGGCTGCTGAAGCGGCCACCAAGGAACTGGAAAAGCACGTTACTGCTTATGAGCGCCTGCGCAAGGAAGGGCGGAAGGCAGGCCAGACCCAAGCGGAGTATGCACTTGAGGTAAGGCAGGCGCGTACAGCGCAGAGCATTGCCACCACGGAATATAACCGCAGCCAGCGGGAGCTGGCCAAGTACACCCGCACCCTGGACAAAGCCGGCATTGATACCAATGAGCTGGGCCAGGCGGAAGACCGGATCCAGAAAGAGCTGAAACAAACTCAGCAGGAACTGAGCCAAGCCACGGAAGAAGCCAAGCAGCATGCTGCGGCGCTGGACCGTGCGAGCGGGGAAGGTAACCGCTTTGGCTCAGCCATGAGCGGACTGAAGGGCAAGTTGCTGGGCCTGGTGGCTGGGGTAGGTGTATTCCAGACCTTGCGAGCGGGCCTCACAAAGCTGATCACTGCTGGCAGTGATCTGGAGGAATTGGAGCGTCAGTTCGGTGCGCTTTATGGTTCCGTGGAACAGGGGCGTGAAGTCCTTGCGGAAGTGGACCGCATTGCGGAGCGAAATAGCCAGAGCCTGGGTGCTACTGCAGAGGCTGCGAGGCGCTTAAAGGTTGCTGGCATTGATCCGTTGAATGGATCACTGCAAAGCCTGATCGATGCCAATGCCAAATACGGCAGCGGTGCTCAGACACTGGACACGGTGATTACCCAGCTTGGCCAGGCATGGCAGAGCGGGCGGCTTCAGCTGGAAGAGCTGAACAGCATTACCGACTCAGGCATCCCGATCATGGAGGCCCTGGGCAACATCACTGGCCGGGCTGGCGGTGAAATTCGCCAGATGGCTAGTGATGGCGAGCTGGGTACCGAAGTGCTTACCCAGTTGATCGATGAACTGGGTCGGATGTCAGAAGGGGCTGGCGCTGATCGTATCAGCGGGTTTGCCGGCCTGATGACCTCGTTGCGGAAGGAGCTCACTGACTTCTTCGCCCTGGCCGCTAAATCAGGGGCCTTGGATTCCCTGAAAACACGCATGAAAGATCTGCTGACTACCCTGCGGGAGGCAGCTGCTGACGGGTCTATCAATACCTTTGCCAAGAATGTCTCTACCGCTCTGGAATCGGTAATCACGGTAACTGAGAAGGTGGTAGCGGTTACCCGTATCGGGGTGAACATCGTTACCGGTTTGTGGCAGGTGGCGGCCACATCTATCACCCATTCCGCCGCCGCGGTTGCGGGCGGGCTATCCACCTTGCTGGGTGCGTTAGGCAGTGATGAGCTGGCTGCGGACCTGCGGGCCTTTGCTGACAAGGCACAGCGCACAGGCCAGGACTTCGCCGACGGGGTAAAGAAGGACCTACAGGACATAAAGAATGCCGGGTCTGACCTGTTCGGTGGGCTCGCTGACGAGGCCGAAAAATCAGCAGATGCGCAAAAGTCAGCAAGCAAAGGTACTGCAGAAGCTGCTGAAAAGGATTACGACGCGATTGTGGCGGCAGCGGTTAAGGCCTCTGACAAGCAAGTCTCGGCGTCTGATCGTGCGGCGCGAGCAGCGCGCAGTAAGCTGGGTGAGGCCCTGAAAGAACTCGACCTCGACCTGGGCAAGATCACCGGCGGCATCACCGAACTGGAAAAGGAGGCCATAACCAAGTTCCAGTCCATCAATAAGCAGATTGCAAAAGCTGGGCTGGAAAGTGAGCAGTCTGCCAAGGTAATGATGGAGGCCTTTCGGGCAGCTCTGTCATCGATTGATTCAGAAGCCGGTGGTGCTGCGCTGATCAGGGAACTGGATCAGGCCATGCAAGACAACATTCTGACTCAGGGTGAATACGCAAAAGCTATGCGCGAAGTGGCGGCTGCTACTAATGAAACCCTGAAGCGCACCCAGGCCGCGATCGATGCGCACCAAAAAACCACAGAGTCCGCCACCCGAGGCGAGCAGCAGAAGGCTAAAGCGGCTAAGAACACCAGTCAGGCATATCAACAGCAAGGCCAGGCCGCGCAGCAGGCGGGAGAAAAGGCCCAACAGGGAGCCGATAAAGCTGGCAGTGCCGGGGCCGCTTTGCTGCGGATGTTCTATGGCATTCGAGATACGTTTTACCAGACCGGTGAAGGTGCCGGGCAGCTTTTTGATCGCCTTTATAAAGAGCAAACCCAGTTTGCTGTGCTGAGTATTGGTTCCTGGCTGAAGGCTGTTTACCAGGCTAAGGCAGCGGTACAGGAGCAGGTGACAGCAGCGCAGGAAAATTACGACCGGGCCATGGCTGCGCAAAGCGGCAACCTGAACAGCTTCCTCAATGCGGCTAGCCGAGCCAAGCAGGGCGCCAAACTGTTGGGCGAGGAGAAGCTCGAAACCCTCAAAAGTGCCATCGCCAGTGCCAAGCAGCAATTGGATGGCCTGGCTGACAGCGCGGAGAGCACCACGGAAAGCCTGCGCACGGAACTTATTCAGATGACCGGCACCGCTCAGGATATTGAGCGTCGTAAGTTTGAGGAGCGGCAAAAGCAGCTTCAGCGGCAAATGGAAGCGGCGCAGGAACAGGGCGCCAGCCGGGCGGCACGGGAATATGCCGAGGCGATGCAGATCAATGAGCAGATCTACCAGCAGAGAATGCAGGAACTACGGCAGGAAGAAAGCCAGCAGCGAGCGGCGGCCCGGCAAGAGCGCTTCCAGAATGCGCAACAACAAGCTGGAAACCCATCCTCTGGCGCTCCGTCTGGCGGGCCAACCCAAAAAGTGGAATTCACACTACCCAACGGCAGCAACGCCAACCTTAGCGGGGACCCTGAAGACGTGAATAAGCTGCTGGATTTTCTGAATGAAACCGGCATGAGGGCAACGCAGTGACGCTGGATGAAATCGACCTGACCGACAACCTGCTCTGGGATGATGAGTTCAGTTTCAACCAGATGGCCGAGGAAAAAGAGCGCGGGCTTACGGGCGGGCTGATCATTCAGTCTGGTGTGAAGCTTTATGGCCGCCCGGTGACCCTGAGTGGCTGGCTGCCCAGGGGCACTCTGGATGCATTGATAACTAAGGAAGGGGCCGGTAACGCGGCAATGGCGCTCACCCTTGACGATGGTCGGGAGTTTTACGTGGCATTCGACCGTACGCGGGGAGTCGCTGTTGATGCTACCCCAATTAAAGGGAGCACCCATATCAGTCTTGAGCCTGGCGCCTGGTATGTCGCCACGTTGAGATTACACACCGTTGAGCCCCCGCAATAAAGGAGCGAATTCGTGCCGATTACCAGTGATGATATCAAGCTGATGCAGCCAGAGCGGCTGAGCGACAACGAGGACGGTGGCGGGCAGATGACCGGCCTTGAGGTGATCGACGGCGATATCAACAACCTGTTTGAGGATATCTCCCGTGTTAACCGCACTTACGGCAATGTGAGCCTGAGAAAGGCATTTCTCAAGGTGGATACTGCCACGGCGGATTTGTACCTGGATGCACATTCAATCCTGAGCGCGCAGCCCCTGGATCCGAACGTCTCGGGGCTGCTTTTCACGACCCAAGACTTTTACGATGAGCGAGGGCAGGCTCGGCAGCGTATTGAGTCGTTCGTTATTCCTGGGCCTGTTACCGCTCTTGCACTCCGTGGCACCCAGCTCCAAGGGCAGCGCACGATCATCTGCTATGCCCCGAGTGTGAACAACGTGACTGCCCCAGAGATCGGAGAGACATTGTTGCTTCAGGAAGGGCAGGATCTTGCTTCCCAGCAGTTCATCAAAATTCTCAACGTGGAGCGTACCGAAGAGACGTTCACCTACCAGGTGAGCAGCGGTGATATTCGGACTTTCAAGGCCGACCAGTACATTCTGGAGCTTTCTGCGGAGCTGAAGCGAGACTTCCCTGCGGGAGACCCGAATCCGAAACCTGCTGGCCCTTCACTTATTTACAGTACGCAACCTGCCACTTCTGCAAAGTATTTTGGTTCGACTAACCTTGCTGAGCCTGCTGCAGGCGGGGCGTCATCCATCGTGGTATCTGAGACTTTCGCACCGATCATTCCAACGGCTAGCAATGAGACGCCATTTATTGATCAGCGGCCCGGCGGTTTTGTCAGTCAGGTTGTCCCTTCTGGGCCTGGCAATATCTCAATGCAGGTAACTGTGGAGGGTGGGACCAGTTCCACCATGCCCACGGCGATGGTGCCTGGTTCGCTTAATATCACAGTAAGTGGAGAGACTTATACCGATAAAGGTGGTGTCTTCCTCAATAGCGGCGGGATTCAAGGTGCGCTAGAAGGAACTCAGATTGACTACCGGACGGGCCTGATTAACTGGTTGTTTAGCTCTTCCTCTTCAGTGGTGAACCTGACCTACCGGCCCGGTACTTTGCGTCAACAAATCCCCAATACCGGGCGAATTGATATCGAGGAATCAAACCGCAACTTCAATTATGTGTTGAGCCTGGATCCGCCGCCGGCGCCCATGTCGTTCAACCTGAGCTATCAGTACCTGGGTAAGTGGTATGAACTGCAGGATGATGGCACTGGCAACCTGCGCGGGGATGGGTCGGGCCAAGTGAACTATGACACCGGCAGTATCGTGGCCACTCTTCAGGCGCAACCCGACGCTGGTTCTGTCATTTTTTACCGTTGGACTGAAAGCAGCCTGTATGTGCATGATCCTGAAGCTTACGACGGAGTCACTCCGTTGGTGATGCAGCTGGCCAATGGGCAGGTAGTGCCCGGGTCAGTCACTCTTTCTTGGGATGTAGGTGGCACTCCCATGACGGCCACCGATGTGGCGGGTGATGGCACTATCACGGGCGATGCTACCGGGCGTATTAACTACTGGATCGGGCAAATAGAGATAACCACTGAGGTTGTCCCGGATGATCTGGTGACGGCGGATTACACGCATATCAGCGATCAATCTCTCACTGCTACCACAACGGTTCCGGATAACAACAACAAGGCCGATATCGTCATGCAAACAGAGTCCGATATTGAACCGGGGTCGGTGGACTTTACGATCATTAAATCGGTGAAGCGGACTGTGAAAGATGGGGCCGGCCAGACCCTGAGCTCTAATTTCGTGGATCAGTCCCACTGGATCACAGACAACGGTAATGGCTCATTGGTGAGCCGCCGCGATTTAGTGTTCGTTGGCACTGTGAATTATTCCACCGGTGAAATTGTGATTGCCGGTAACACTTTCCTCAGACAGGTAAACGCATAAGGGGCGGAGCATGGCAACTGTTCGGATGGTGACTGGGGCGTCGTTAGGTAATACCTCGTCTTCCTATAACACCACGGTGGAGACTGAGGTAATTCGCAGCCATGATGTTGATGTCAACTATCAGCTGGCCTCTGGTGCCCAGCAGGTCAGCCAGGACCAGTTTACGGGTGAGGAAAACGATTGGCGGTTCTACCTCTCTGAGAGCTCGCCGATTGTGCCGGGTAGTGTGGTGCTCGATATCGGTGGTGAGCTTTGGTTTGATGATGCCGAGGGGAGGCTGTTGCGCAACTTCAACACGACTACCGGAACTGGTATCGCTCTTGGCACGATCAATTACACGACCTCGCTGTGTGTCATCACCACTTACGATGGTCGACCGCCAAACGCCACAGTAACGCCGATCAGCATCCTTATCGGTGATGACTGGAGTGTCTTCAAGGGGTCTACCTTCCGGACCATAGCGTCACCGCTTCGCCCCAATGGCTTTACCGTGCGGGCCGATGACTTCGAGACCGGAGAGCAATATAACGGCGAAGCTGATAACCAGGGTGTGATTACTGGCGATGGCATCACTGGTGAGGTCACCCTGCAGGACGGTATTGCTGAAATTACTTTCCCAGAGCCGGTGACCGCCGAGAGCCTGTTCTATAACGCGATCAGTTTTAAGCAAATCCCCCTCGATCCTGAAATTCTGGGACTTGACCCAGTGCGGCTGCCGGCGGACGGGCGTGTCCCAATCATGCGCGATGCCGATATTCTGGTCCTGACACACACCCAGGCGGATCTGATTGACTCGCCGGCGGCTGACCTGGTCGTCAATGCTGGCCGTGACAAGCTACACGACGCCTGGATTGAGGACGACGAGGGGGTTCGCCTGGATCCGGCCATGTATGCGCTGGATAAGGATGCGGGCACTGTGACTCTGGCCAACCCATTCACCGCTCAGGATGGTGAAAGCAACCCGCTGACGGGTGACCTGCACTTTGTCCACCGAATCGACGACATGGCTCTGTGCACTGAGGCGCGCATCGACGGCACCCTGCAGCTTGCCCAGCCGCTGTATCACGACTTCCCAGCCAGTGACACCTGGGTCGCCTCTGCTGTGTACCTGGGCGACCTTCAGGCTCGCGTGCGCGGCTGGGCCAGCTACACCGTCGACCCGGGCGATTACGATGGAGAAGGGCAGGAAACGACCGCGCAGTACAACCTGATCGCCTACCCGGTAGCGATCGACAACCGGGGCAGCGTCCCGGAGCGCTGGAAGATCAAGTTCACCAGCACGACAGCTTTTGAGCTGTACGGCGAGCAGCGCGGCCTGGTGGCCACTGGATCCACGGCTGCCGACTTCTCGCCCACAAACCCCCAGACCGGGACGCCTTACTTCACGATCCTAGCAGACGGCTGGGGTTCCGGCTGGTCCGTGGGTAATACCGTGCGTTTCGACACTGACGCCGCTGCCGCGCCGCTCTGGATGATCCGGACCGTACTCCCGGGTCAGGCCACCGTCGACGACGACCAGCTCAAAATCGAATTGCGAGGGGATCACAACTGATGGCTACTGTTTACCGCAGCACCGATGCAGGGGCGCCCTCCTACCCGGCGTCGTCCACGAATGGCGCGGCGGCAAGCGCTTTTATGGATATCCTCAAGGCCTGCCTTGTCGACGGTTATGGTAGTAAGCCGGCGGCAGGCTGGTCTGTGGACTACGAGGACACGACAGTCCAGAAGCGCCGGATCGGGCTATCTAATGGCAACGGCGTATTTGAGGTTGTGACATGGGCATCTGTAAGCGTCGGTCTGTTTATTTGGGACTCGATCACAACGCCCGGTGTGGGCTCCATTTATGACGACAGTTGGCCCGGCGTCGTCAGTGAGGGCGTCAATGGCTGGCAGCACGAGCGGATTCCGGCGCCAGGCAATAGCTCTGATGCTGTTGCGTGTCTATATGTGAACACCTTTCAATCCAGCCAGGCATCAAACATTGCTTGGACCGTTGTGGCTGACGATAAGGCGTTCTGGTTCTTGTCCCATTATCCTGAGGGCCACTCAAGCGTTGATGCTAGTGATAGCCTTAACAATGCGAAAGGCAGTTACTACCCGCAGCTTTTTGTAGGGGCCGTAAAAAGTCCAGACCTGTTGCGCGATGATCCTGGAAACTTCTTTCTTGGATTCGGGGGGGGGAGTGTGCCCACCGCTGTAAACGCTACCGGCGGATCTCAGCAGTCGCTTTCTAATTTCTGGGGGCTGAGAACACCTATGGGTACCTTGCCTTCTGCCGCTAACAATTCCGATTTTGAACCCTACGGTCTAGATTTTGATCGTTACAAGCGAAATCCGCTGAGTTCCGTTCGCGCCTTGCTGCCTGCCTTATGCTCCTACAAGGGCTCTGATGTGCCTAAACCATCGAGTCTCAGCTCGCTGTATGCCGATTATCATTTTTGTTCCTTGCCTGGGATTTGCCAGCTAGGGGAGTCTGGTTCGCAAGGTTACTTCTGGATCAACTATAACGAATGGAGGGGCGCAAGCTGGAGTTTGGAGCCGGCAACAATCGGTGGCTATACATGGATTCCCTGGAGCTTTAGCCAGAATGATCTTTATGAATGCGGTGTCACAGATCACCCGGATTGGTGGTGACAATGGCCATTGAAAACCCTTTTTTTGTCGTCGCATACGAATCTTCACTCGGCTGGGTGGATCTGGATCTCAATATCAATGACACAGATCCTGATCCCGTTCTTGCTATGCAGCCCGTGGCCGAAGGGCAGCCGATTGCGGGCGTCAGGATATTTAGATCCGCCCAGGAGACTTTGCGCCTACCGCGTGAGATTCTTGGCAGCATTGTTTCGCTGGTCGGCACCAAGACTGATCAAAGCAAAGCTTATATTGCTCTCGCCATTGATCTAAACAATGACGTAGAGATCACGATCACAGCTGTCGACGAGACCGGTGGGGATGGTGGTGGTGGCGAAGGTCAGGCACATATCGCGGGCACCGTCCAGATCGATGGCACTCCGGTGGCCCGTGACGTCGTCGTTATTAAAGATGACCCGTCCGACCGCAAGGTAGTCGCGGTCGGGCAAAGCGCCGCCAATGGCGCGTTTGATATCACCTACACCGGATGGGACGGCCCGGTAATCGCGCTGGCGCTCGATCACTACGGCAATGACTTTCAGGCAAGCACTGCCCTGAATGCCGGCGCGATCGTTCACCCGTCAATCCCTAACGGTTACGTCTACGAGGTGACCGTTGCCGGCACGACTGGTGCCGAGGAACCTGCGTGGAGCACTGGCACCAGCGTGCAGAGCGGCGGCGTAACGTTCAGTCCTCGCCCCTACTACCGGCCGGTGGCCAGTGGTCCCCTGCAGGGTGAAGAAGTGGAGCCGTAACGGTGCCTTATGTCGTCGAGCAGTGGGACAGCGTCGATCTAAACCTTGATACCGCGCCCTACGCGATCCCTTATGATCCGCTAGCCTTGGTGCTGGATTTGGCCGACGACACGGTCCCGGCGTTTCCCTGGGAGAGGCCATCTCTCACGGTGGAATACTGCGCACCCCTGCAGCGCGCCGGATCCTTGGCCCTGTTGTGCAACCTGACGATCACGCCTGCAACGGCTGCAGACGATAGGCGGGGCCTGGGCTGGATTCGGGCGATCCAGAAGGATCTGCAGGTCGGCGGGCGGTTCCAGTCCAGTGAGCACCAGGACAGCGTCCACGTCAGCACCTGGGCGACTGGAGTCTGCAATCAGGCCGAGCGTGTGGCCCGGTGGGCACAGACAGTGCCGCGCGATCGCAATCACGCGGTCAGCTGGGGTCGGGCCTTCGCCATCGACCGCCCCGGTTATATCAGCTCCTGGATCATGAAGACGCCGGCGCGCGATGCTACCAAGGGTATGCCCTGGTACTCGGTGAACCTGACCGGAACGGTATATGACGACTCGGCCGCGATCGCGGCCCTGCGACAGACTGACACGGCAACGACGGTCACCCTGGCCACTCATTCCGGCCCGATCGACGTACTGGATCCGCTCGCGCTCGAGTTCCGGTTCGGTTTCGTGGCGGCGGCGCGCCCGATCGTGCCGCACGACGTCAGCAAGCGGATCACCGCCCGCCAGGCATCCGAGCGCGACAGCCGGCACCGGTTCCCTTGGGGCGCCGGCCAAAGCATCTGGCACGACTACAACCTCCCCTACCCGGTGGAGCCGAATCCGGTGGATCCGCCGCCTGATCCGGCTGATCCCCCGGAAATCAAAACGGTTTATCTGATTATGAATACGCTGCAGATCACTGATGTGGCCACTGGCACCCCTTTGCAGGTGCAGGGAGTATCAGTCGGCCTGGATATTGATTCCCTGAGCTGGAAGTTCTCCGGCACTTTGTATGGCCAGGGGTCACTGGCGTTGGTGGCGCCGGGGGCCGGCGGCATGAAAGACATCAGCGTGACAATCAATGGCCATGCCTGGGTGTTCTCTATCGAGCGCTACACCAGCGATGAGAAATTCCCGACTGAGAAGTTCACGATTTCCGGTGTGAGCCGGACCCAGTACATGGCAGCACCCTTTGCGCCTACCCGTAGTTACAGCAACTCGATTGCAACCACGGCCGCACAGGCTGCCAATGCTGAGCTCGATAACACCGGCTTCACTCTGACCTGGCCCACTGGGGGCAATCTGGATCTGCCAGACTGGCCAATTCCTGCTGGGGCGCTCAGTTACCGGGACAAGAGCCCGGCTCAGGTGATTGCTCAGATCGTGACGGCCGCAGGCGGGATTATGGTGCCAGGGATGGCTGCGGACTCGTGGACGATCCAGCCGCGCTACAAAGTGCTGCCCTGGGATTGGGGCACGGCCACGCCTGATGCGGCGATCTATATCGGCATGGTGCGCAGCCGGTCTGCCCAGTATGAGCCGGCGCCGGCGTTCAATGCCTGCTATGTGAGTGGCATCAGCCAGGGCGAAGCCGTCGATGTGCAGCGCGATGGTAGCGGGGGCACCGACCCCATGCCGGATATTTACGACGATCTGATCACTGATTCGCAGTCTGCCATCAGCCGCGGTAAAGCTGAGCTGGCTGGGTCGGGCAACAAGGTGGTGGAAACCCTGAGCGTCATCATCCCTGAAAACGGTGCCGCACCTGGCATTCTGGTGCCAGGCATGTTGGTGAAGGTTATCCATGATGACAGCCAGCTGGATTATATGGGGTTGGTTCTGGCCAACCAGATTTCAGCCCAGCGGGCCGGTGGAGCGGCTGTCTATCAATCAGTGACACTGGAGCGAAATGCATGAGTACACGCAATCCATGGCTGAAATTCCGGCGGTTGCTGCAGGGTGAGGGCCGCTACGTGGTGACTGTGCAGAGCAACAATGGGGACGGTACCAGCACCGTGCAAACCCGGGATGGCACCAATATCACGGTAAAGGGGGAGGGCGTGGCGGCTACCAAGAAAGCGATGATTGAGGATGGGCGGCTTTCTTATGAAGTGCCTGCGCTGACAACGTCGGTGGTTGAGGTGTAGATAGAGCCGGTGCGGCTCTATCTAACTGCCTGGGTATTTACTTTTTGGGTTTGGGCTTATCTAGGGTTCTGAGTTTTATTAGAGGTATCGAGAGTTTAAGTTTTTCCTTAATCAGCCGGTATACCTCCAAGTGGGTAGAGTTCTTTATCTCCCCTGCCAGGCATAATTTTTGTAGAAGCTCACGCACTTCTTCTTCGTGGCCTGGGTAGAGGCCGGCAACGTAGTCTGCCTCATGAGGTTCGCTGCAATTGAATAATCTGTCGTCCTTTGCTTTGTCACGTCCCATGTGGACCTCTTGTGCTATTAATTGAATAGAGAAGGTAGGGGCGGCCTCGTTCAATTTCAAGGCCGCCCGCTGTATTCCATAGAAAAGGCCGGCATTGCTGCCGGCCTGTAGCTACTTCCTGCGGGTCATGCGCAACAGCACGAGCAATAGCTCAAGCGATCGCACCACGATCCACCAGAAAGGTTCTGGGGGATGTACAAGCATCTCTCAGCCCTCTTTGTTGGCTGCAGGATGGCGAGCGAAAGGGCCTGATGTTGTTGACGCATTATTGCGCAATAGTGCAACATCAAATAGTAACCTTACTAAGCCCTTAGTTTGATCGCCAAGCTACAGCTGGTTTAGTTACAAACGGGCTGGCGCTGCAACGCTGGCCCGTTTCCCTTCCAGGGGCATGCCTGCCCCCTTCTGTAAATAAGCATGTAGTCAAACGTTCGATGAAGTCAAAGCGGAGGGGTGTTTTTTTTTGTGCTGTACCTATAGGTACGTACCGGTAGGAAAAACCCGCCGCTGGATCGCTGACACAATAGTCGCTGGCCCAAAAAATGGAGAGAACAGTGGCCGGCGGCGGGCAGGGTCAGATTCTCAGATTTCAGGTTGGGCGGCTGTAAGCTATTGCTGAATATCATGCCCGCTGAATCTGAACGCTGCCGTCAGGCAGCGGCGTCACCAGCTGCAAGGCTTCTTCCACGGATCCGGTAAGCCATTGCTCCAGGTGCTGGTGCGGCACGAACTGGGGCATGCGGTGGTGGTATTCGGCGCATTCCTTGTTGGGGTCGATCGTCAGCGTGATCAGCTTCGGGCCTTCTTCTCCGGGAAACAGAATCCCACCCATCAGCAGCGGATTCCCGTCAGCTGCTGCGAAGTGATACTTCTGCTTTCTGGGCCCGCCTTCATCACGCCATTCGTACCAGCCAGAGCAGGGCACCATGCAGCGTGATTCGGCAAAGGCGTTCCGGAAAGTCTTCTTCTCAGCGACAGTTTCACTCTGGGCGTTGATCAGTAGTTTCTTTGCCCAGGCGGGCTGGATACCCCAAGTGGGATTGACCTGCTGCCGGTCGTTCCCGATGGTGGCCACGGTCTGGGTCGGCCGTAAATCGTGATTGGTGTGCAGGTCCAGCTCAATATTGAGGGTATCCCGCACAAATTCCTTTATCGGCGCCTCGTCGATGTCCATCCTCCCGCACATCGCGTTTGCCTCCCCGGTGGTTCCTGACGGTCCATGTCACCACACCATAGACGTGTGCCGGCACTTCGTCATCCAGCCAGATCGGTTGGTATTCCTCATTCTCAGGTAGCAGCCCTTGGCGCGGTTTCAGCTGAAGCCGGCGAACAATGTGCTCACCTGCCAGCTCCGCAATCACCAGGCTCCCGTGGCGGGCCTTCAAGCTTCTGTCCACCACCAGCACATCCCCATCAAATATCCCGGCCCCTGTCATGGCGTTGCCGGTGGCCTGCATCAGAAAGGTGGCCGCTGGGCGGCGAACGCACAGGTCGTTCAGGTCCAGCGGGTCTTCCATGTACCCCCTGGCAGGGGAGGGGAAACCGGCGGATACGCGTTCTGTGAAGCAGGGCAGCAAGGTGGTTCTGGTGGGCCGGAAAGGGCCGATAAGGAGGGTGGTCATGATGCACCTTTATACTGTATGGATGGACAGTATAAGGCGGAGATGCTTGCCCCTGGAACAGGTTGAAATTTTTTCCCCAATAAAGCGGTTTCGAGTTAAATAAACTCAAGGGAAACAGTTACTTAAAAAACCGACTGCATCGCGCAAAGTGGGGAAATTTTATAGGGGCAAATCCATAAAATACAAAAGGTTGCATCGCTTTAACTGCTTGGCTTTTAACCAATTGGTCGCTGGTTCGAATCCAGCACGACCCACCATATTTAAAGGGCTCGCCTACGGCGGGCCCTTTTTCGTTTCTGCAGTCACAGACAGTCTGCGCCACCTTTCGCTCATCCCCTTGAAACCGGCGCTCCCCGGCTGCTGTTTCTCTCCAACCCGCTCTCCAACCCGCTTTGCCCAGTGGCCTCCACCGGGAACACCGGGACCGGCGTTGTCACGGCGTCCTGTGTGCTGAAAGACAAGAGCGGGGGCTGTCAGCGGGCGACCAGGCCCTGGGCTGTGGGCAGGCCATCTTCGCCATCCAGCGCCGGCTGCCAGACTGGCAGGCCCGCATCCTCGGCCAGCTGAATCATGTTGGCGGTGCCTCGTCCGCCGGGAAAGGCCACCACGGCCTGGGGCCGTCCGTGATGGAGCATGCGCCGGTTACGCATGGGGCCCGCCGCCCGGCCGTGGGCCACCCAGTTGGCCGGGTAACTGACCTGGTCCACACCGCTGTCATGGGCCCACTGGCTGGCCAGCCGGTCTGCGCCACTGGCATTGCCGTGAATCAGCAGACTGAAGGTGTTGTCACGCAGCAGCCGTGCCAGGCTGCGGGTGAGTAATGCCTGGTCGGAAAAATCCCGACCGCCACACACAAGGATACGCATAATACTGTCCATTTGGTCAGTTTTTCGGGCAGTATAGATAGCCTGGCCCGTGATTGCACCCACCGGTTGTGATGCCGCGAGGCAGGATCATCACAGGCTTCACGGCGTGTTGACTGTACTCCGGCCTAAACTTGTACAAATATAATTCTTTGTACAGGTATGAGGTGGCACATGATCCGCTCTGCAAAAATCCCGGTTGGTATCAGCGCCTGTTTGCTGGGTCTGGAAGTGCGCCACGACAAGGGGCACAAACATTCCCGCTACTGCACCGGCGTTTTGTCCCGTTATTTCGAGTTTCGTTCCCTCTGCCCGGAAATGGGGTCAGGGCTCAGCGCGCCTCGCAAGGCCATGCACCTCACCGAGCAAGACGGGATGCTGCGGTTAATCACGACCGACGGCCTGCGTGACCATACCGAGCTGATGCAGGATTTCATCGACCGGGCCATGCCCTCTCTGGCACCGCTGCGGGGCTATATCCTGATGGCCAAATCCCCCAGTTGCGGTATGGAGCGTATCCGCGTCTATAACGATGACGGCCATGTCCAGCACCGTGAGGCCAGCGGACTGTTTGCTGCGGCCCTGCAACGCCACTATCCCCTCATGCCCCTGGAAGAAGAGGGCAGACTCAATGACGACACCCTGCGGGAAAACTTCATCGAACGGGTGTTTCTCTACGA
>NZ_LSMM01000090.1:0-15497 GCF_001566815.1 Marinobacter sp. Hex_13 | reverse complement strand
GAAGTCTCTGGGTATCCGGGTTCTTGCTGTCCAGAATGCGTAGCGGGTTCGAGCCAAGACGCCGTTGGCTGTCTTCGTCCAACTGCTCCCGGTAATCCGAGAGGTACGCGACCAGCGCCTCGCGGTATTCCCGACGGGCAGCAGACGTACCTATGGAATTGATTTCCAGGCGGGTGTGTTCACTCAGTCCTAGCGCGCGCCAGAGCCTGGCCGTCAACACGAGGAGCTCAGCATCAATATCCGGGCCGGTCATGCCAAAACATTCCACGCCGATCTGGTGGAACTGACGGTAACGGCCTTTTTGGGGGCGCTCATGACGAAACATGGGGCCGGTGTACCAAAGCCGGCGGGTCTGATTAAAAAGCAGACCGTGTTCTTCGGCGGCACGCACGCAGCCGGCCGTACCTTCGGGGCGCAGGGTCAGGCTGTCACCGTTGCGATCCTCAAAGGTGTACATCTCTTTCTCAACGATATCCGTCACTTCGCCAATAGAGCGCTTGAACAGGTCCGTCTGCTCAACCACCGGCATGCGAATTTCCTGATAACCGTACTGGGAAAGCACTTTCCTGACCGTGTCTTCCACAAACTGCCACACCGGCGTCTGCTCTGGCAGGATATCGTTCATCCCGCGGATTGCCTGGATCTTAGCCAAGTTACTACCTTATCTGTGTCGGTGATTTGACGATCTGCTCTCAGTCGGCCGAGCGGGTAATGATCGCTTCTTCCTTTTCCTTGCGACGCGCCACTTCCTCACGGATCAGCCGTTCCAGGTCGTCGGTCAGGTTGGCATTGTCGAGCTTCTGATTAGGCTTGCCCGACGCGTAGAACAGGTTCTTGGGGCTGCCGCCGGTCAAGCCCAGGTCAGCAACCTTGGCCTCGCCCGGCCCGTTTACAATACAGCCAATGATGGCAACATCCAGGGACTCGTTGACGTCTTCCAGACGAGCCTCAAGGTCATTCATGGTCTGGATGACATCGAAATTCTGGCGTGAGCAGCTTGGGCACGCGACGAAGTTGATACCCCGGCTGCGCAGGCGCAAGCTTTTGAGAATATCGTAGCCGACCTTGATTTCCTGCACCGGGTCTGCCGCGAGCGATACTCTGATGGTATCCCCAATGCCGTCCATCAGCAGCATGCCCAGGCCAACAGAGGACTTCACTGTCCCGGAGCGAAAGCCACCAGCCTCGGTAATACCCAGATGCAGGGGTTGTTCTATCTGTGCAGCAATCTGACGATATGCCGCCACCGTCATGAAGACCTCTGAGGCCTTCAGGCTCACCTTGAAGTCCTGAAAATCATGACGGTCGAGAATGTCGATATGGCGCATGGCCGACTCAACCAGAGCCTCGGGTGTCGGTTCCCCGTACTTACGTTGCAGTGCCTTTTCCAGCGAGCCCGCGTTGACGCCAATACGAATCGGGATATTGCCATCCCGCGCGGCGCTGATCACGGCGCTGACACGGTCATCCCGACCGATATTACCCGGGTTGATACGAAGACAATCAACACCCAGTTCCGCCACCCGCAGAGCAATTCGGTGATCGAAATGGATGTCAGCCACCAATGGTACCGACACCATTGAGCGAATCTTGCCGAACGCTTCCGCAGCATCCATTGTAGGCACGGATACCCGCACAATGTCCGCTCCAGCCTCCTGCAGGGCGCGGATCTGGCCAACGGTTGCATCCACGTCACAGGTGTTGGTGTTGGTCATGCTCTGGACAGCAATAGGCGCATCGCCACCCACGGGAACATCGCCTACCATTATCTGGCGTGATTTGCGTCTTTTGATCGGAGATTCGTGATTCATATAGCCTGCTAACCGCAAAAGAGGGTTCGAAACGTTCAGATATCCAGCGAGAATTCTGCTCGGTTGTTGACGACCCGATAACCGGAAAGGTCAATCGGTTGGCCATCAAATCTTATAGATTCGATGGCATCGACTGCGCCGACAACAACGTCGATGGGCAGCCTGCCTGATACATTAATCCTGTCACCATCCCGTTGCAGGGATCCCACCAGGCGATTGCCCGCCGAATCGGTTACCTGAACCCAGCACTCATCGCTGAATGTCATTTCCAGGCGAGCGCTGCCGACGGCAGCCGTTGGCTGGGCGCTCTCCTGAAACGCTGGCTCCGGCTCACTGGTCACCACCGGAACCTGGCTCTCATCAATCTCATCGACAGCAGGTTGCGCAGCCGGAGCGGAATCGTCTTCTACCGTCGGGGCCGGAGAGCCAGAGACCTGCTCATTAACCTGAGGGTCCTCAGGCAGCTCTGCCAACTCGCTATTGTCCTCAACGATCGACGCTTCATCAACCGGCGCGGATAGCCTATCGGCCTCTTCCTCGGTTCCAGGCTCGGCTAACTCGGTATCGACAGTGTCGTCCACCGACACCGTCTCTTCGGACGGTTCAGGCTGCGCGGGAGCAGCCGTTTCCGAGGACACAGCCGGTTCCGTCGTGTCGCCTGTTATACCGTCCAATTCGCCCATAAAGCGCAATGCGAGAAAGGCAATTACTGCTATGGCCAGCAGGAGAAGCAGAAACTTTGCAACGCGGCGCTTGCGACGCCTGCGACGCTCGATATCAATCAGCGGATTCGCTTCTTCTGCCTGCACTTTTTGCTGTCGTAGCGGTTCGAGCTCCTCATCCAGCGTCGCGATCACCGCATCCGGATCAAGGTCAACCTGTCGTGCGTAGGTTCTGACATAGCCTTTAAGGAACAGTTCACTGTCGATCTGTTCATAATGCCCGTCCTCTATCGCCTGTATTATCGCCGGGCGAAGATGCTGGGCATCGGCCACGGCGGAAACACTGAGCCCCTTCTGCTCACGCGCACGTTTGAGCAACTGGCCCGTAGGCTCACTCAGGCCCGACGGTTGTTGTGCGTCATCACTGTCCATTGGATGTCATCACCCTGTATTGTTGGTATTCGACAGAGTTTGGAAAATTGTTCTTCAGTTGGAGCGCAAGACTCGATTCCCGGTTCCTGTCGCCCTGATGCCGGGCAATGCGGATGCCGGTAAAAAGACTTTCAGGAGAATGGCGGAGATTCTGGTTCCGTTGCATCAACGTCATCAGGCGGCCGTAGTGACGAGAGGCGGCCTGGAGCTCTCCGGATTCGACCAACGTCCGTGACAGCGCAAGCAGTGACTTTGCATCACCACGGGATAATTCAACGGCGCGCCGGTACGCCGTCGTGGCGCCCTCAAGGTTGCCAATTCTCTCTTCCGTCAATCCGAGGTTGAAAAACACGGATGCCCTGTCGTTGTAGGACGTATCCCTGGACGCGGCCAGGAACTGTTCACGGGAGTCCTCGAATCGGCCCGCACCGTACAGGAAGGCACCGTAATAAACACGCCCGCGGGTATAGCCCTGATCACTATCGAGTGACTCCCGGAACGACCGCTCAGCCAGTTCCGGTTCGCCCTCGGCGTTATAGATCAGCCCCATGGCTGCCAGCGCCCCGGGGTCATCGGGAGACAATTCTAGCGCTCGTTCAAGGTGATGCCGGGCTCTTTCGAGATTATTCTGGCCGATGTAGGCGGTACCCAACTGGACATAATTCCTGACGGCCTTGTCGCGATCTGCCTCGCGGGCAAACCGGCTATCGGTATTGGTCACACACCCTGCGACAAACATCGCCAGCAATACCACGACAAGCGCAGCTCGCATCCTTTTCACTGGAATAAATGTCACAGTCGGCAATTCCTCTTGAATTGGAAGGTGCATATCGGCACCGGGTTTACGGACTGACCTGCTGCACCTGGATATAACGCTGACTACGCTTGGTGCGGTCTTCCACCATCCCTACCAGCTGACCACAGGCTGCATCGATATCATCACCCCGAGTGGTTCTCACCGTGGCGATAAAGCCGGCCTCGTTCAGGACTGCCTGGAAACGGCGGGTCGCGTTGTTACTGGGACGGCGAAAATCGCTCTCGGGAAACGGATTGAACGGAATCAGGTTAATCTTGCACGGCAGGCCGCGAAGAACAACAGCGAGTTCCCTGGCGTGCTCAGGCTGATCATTAACGCCTTCGATGACCGTGTACTCAATGGTTGCCTTCCGCTTGTCAGGCAGACGTGCAAGATAACGACGCGTCGCTGCCAGCAACTCCGCAATAGGGTACTTTTTATTCAACGGCACCAACTGGTTACGCAACTCATCATTGGGCGCATGGAGCGAAATGGCCAGTGAAACATCGGTAACTTCACCCAATTTGTCCAGTGCCGGAACCACCCCAGAGGTGCTGACGGTGACACGTCGCTTGGAAATGCCGTACGCCAGGTCCTCCATCATCAGGTTCATGGCATCGACAACGTTGTCGAAGTTCAGCAACGGCTCACCCATCCCCATCATTACCACATTGGTAATCGGGCGGTCCGGGCCGGGTTCAAATGGCATGAACGCCTTACGCGCAACCCAGACCTGCCCGATGATTTCGGCAGCGGTAAGATTGCGGTTAAATCCACGCTTGCCCGTCGAACAAAACGTGCAATCGAGGCTGCAGCCAATCTGCGACGATACGCACAGCGTGCCGCGCTCGCCGTCAGGTATGAGCACGGTTTCAACACTGTTGCCGTTGTCCATGCGCATGACCCATTTGCGAGTACCGTCTTTGGAGGACTCGTCGTACACCACCTCCGGCCCACGAATTTCCGCAACGGCCTTCAGCTTTTCCCGCAGCACCCGACTCATATTGGTCATTTGATCGAAGTCATCGGCCCCGCGCTGGTGAATCCATTGCAGCACCTGTGTTGCGCGGAAACGTTTCTCCCCCAGGGACTCAAAAAAGGCCTCCATTTTGGCCTTGGGCATTCCCAGAAGGTTGGTTTTCTCAGCAACAGCTGTCATTTCATAACCTCAATCAAATAACCAATACGGGCCGGACGTATGTCCGGCCCGATACAGCCTGATCAGCCGCGCGGGCAGATCTCACTGTCATTAAAGAAATACGCAATTTCGCGCTCAGCTGACGCGGCGGAATCTGAACCATGAACAGCGTTTGCATCAATTGAAGATGCAAAGTCGGCACGAATGGTGCCTGCTTCCGCTTCCTTGGGGTTAGTTGCTCCCATCAGGTCACGATTCTTCAGGATAGCACCATTGCCTTCCAGAACCTGAACAACCACAGGGCCGGAGGTCATGAACGCAACCAGATCATTGAAAAACGGGCGCTCCTTGTGCTCGGCGTAGAACCCTTCTGCCTGCTCCTGGGTCAGGTGCATCATTTTCGCAGCGACGATGGTCAGGTCCGCTTTTTCGAAGCGTGTGTAGATTTCGCCGATCACATTTTTTGCGACTGCATCGGGCTTGATAATCGAGAGCGTGCGCTCATTTGACATGATCTATCTCCATTCAGGTTCAGAAAATTTCAGGGTTGGGATTATACGCAGTCCGGAGGCAACTGCCTACCGCACTGAACGGAGACGGGTTACAACGTCAACGATTTGCGCCGCTGCGAAGTCTGCCTCCTCTTCCGTCGAAAAGCGTCCAAAGGAAAACCGGAGAGCTCGATGCGCCTGCTCATCATCCAGCCCAATGCCCTTGAGTACAAACGAAGGCTCAATAGTGGCCGAAGAACAGGCCGAACCAGACGAAACCGCCAATTCACGCAATCCCAGCATCAGGGATTCCGCATCGACACCGGCAAACGAGAGGTTGATGATACCCGGCACCCGATGTTCGGCACTGCCGTTAAGCATCACGCCCTCAAGACCTTCAAGGCCCGACATGAAACGCTTCCGCAGGGATTCCAGCCGTGCCTTCTCCTGCTCGAGTTTTTCGCCGGCCAGATCAAAGGCTTTGCCCATGCCGACGATTTGGTGCGTAGGTAGTGTGCCGGAACGCATGCCCCGCTCATGACCACCGCCATGAATCTGCGATTCAATTCGCACGTCCGGAGAACGCCGCACATAGAGGGCGCCAATACCCTTGGGCCCGTATACCTTGTGCCCCGACAAGGACAACAGATCCACTGGCATGGCTCCCACATCCACCTCGGTCTTGCCAGCCGCCTGCGCCGCGTCCACATGAAACAGCACACCGCGTTCGCGAAGCATGGTACCGATGGCGGCGATATCCGTTTGGCTACCCAGTTCATTGTTGACCATCATCAGGCTGACCAAAGCGGTATTGTCCCGGAGCGCATCTTCAACCTGTTGACAGGACACCCGCCCGTCCGCGCCCGGTTTCAGCCAGGTCACCTCAACACCCTGCCCTTCAAGCCACTTGCAGGTATCAAGCACCGCCTTGTGTTCAATCATCGATGTCACAATGTGCGGATTGTTCTTGCCTGTAACAGCACCCTTGATGGCGAGGTTGTCGGACTCGGTAGCGCCGGACGTCCACACAATCTCACGTGGGTCTGCATGGATCAGACTGGCCACCTGACGGCGAGCACCTTCAACGGCGGCTTCGGCCTGCCAGCCAAAGCCATGGGAGCGTGAGGCAGGGTTGCCAAACACACCATCAGGCGTCAGGTATTTGACCATTTCTTCGGCAACGGCAGGGTCTACGGGCGTGGTGGCCGCATAATCCAGATAGACGGGCTTTTTCATAGAAGTTTCAGGATAGTCGTTCAGGCCGGCGCCTGATCCGTAAGGCGCTCGGTGTTAATCGTCTGTGAGTCGCCTTCTGAATGGCGCCTGTTCTGCCGATCGGCAACCACCTGAATCTCCCGTTTACGCATCAGGTCCCCAAGACTGATATCACTGAGGAACTGATGAATCTGATCACTGAGATCAGACCACAGGTGGTGGGTCAGGCATTTCTCGCCATTCTGGCAATCACCCTTGTTGCCGCAACGGGTGGTATCCAGGGATTCGCTGACCGCGTCGACAACTTCCGCAATAAAGACGGAGTCTGCCTCACGGCTCAGGCGATAACCACCGCCAGGGCCCCGGATACTCGTCACCAGTTTGTGACGGCGAAGGCGGGAAAATAACTGCTCGAGATACGAGAGGGAAATCTCCTGCCGGGCAGATATGTCAGCCAGACTCACCGGCCCCTGATCCCCATGAAGGGCGAGATCCAGCATTGCCGTCACCGCATAGCGGCCTTTGGTGGTCAGTCTCATAACGTCAGCCCCGGTCAGGGATTGATTCGGCTTTAACAACGCCGAGTATGAATTGACCTACCAAAACAGTCAAGTATTCACCGTTGCGACGGCTCGTCGTCCCGCACGCAGTCAAAATCCTCCTCCTGCAGCGGCGGCAACTCGCCGTTCTGGTATTCACTGTTCACCTTGCGAAGCGCTTTGCACATATTCTCAATGCGGTCATCCACAGCATGCATATGATCCAGCAGGCTGCGCATGGCCCGGGCTACCGGGTCCGGCATTTCCTCGGTCACACCATAGGCATCGAAGCCCATGCGTTCTTCCATTTCCTTGCGCCGGGCGTCATCTTCCCCTTTACGCTTCACCACAACCCGACCAGGAATACCGACAACCGTCGCACCCGGCGGAACCTCTTTGGTCACCACGGAGTTGGAGCCAATCTTGGCGCCCTCGCCCACCGTAAACGGCCCGAGGATCTTGGCACCGGCACCCACCACAACACCGTCACCCAGCGTCGGATGGCGCTTACCCTTGTTCCAACTCGTCCCTCCCAGGGTAACGCCCTGATAAAGCGTGACGTCGTCACCGATTACCGTGGTCTCACCAATGACAACACCCATGCCGTGATCTATAAAGAAACGCCGCCCGATCGTGGCACCTGGATGAATTTCGATGCCGGTCAGCCAACGGGCGATCGAAGAAAACGTTCGTGCGATCCACTTCAGGCCAAGACCCCAAAGCCAATGGGAGAACCGGTGGCACAGGAGCGCGTGCAAACCCGGGTAGTTGGTCAGCACTTCGAAAGTATTGCGAGCGGCGGGATCACGATGAAACACGCTGTTCACATCTTCCCTTAGACGTTCAAACATAACCCTATTCCTGTTCACCGGCCGTTGAACCAGCCCTTGACGTATTTTTTGCGGTATCCGCAGCACCAGCCGACTTCTGGACGGCGGTCAGTATTCCCCGAAGGATATTGATCTCCATCTGATCCAGCCCGGCACGCTGGAACAGCCGCCGCAGCCGCGTCATCAACTGACGGGGATTGTCCCGGCGGTGAAAGTCGACATCCACAAGCACCTGTTCAAGATGACTGAAAAAACCCTCAACATCGCGGACAGGCGCGGGCGGCACATCCCAACCTTCATCGCCGGGCACCATCATAGGCTTGAGATATGGGCTGCCGTCGCCACCTTCAAGGCCTTTCAGATAATGCATACGCAATTCATAGCACATTACCTGAACCGCCATGGCCAGATTCAGGGAACTGTAATCGGGATTTGACGGGATATGAATGTGGAAATGACAACGCTGCAACTCTTCATTGCTCAGCCCATGGTTCTCACGCCCAAAGACCAGCGCCACCTGCCCCGCTTCTGACTGCTGCGAAGCCTTGGCCGCGGCGTCTGGTGGAGCGATAACCGGCCAGGGGACCTTTCGGCCTCTCGCGCTGGTACCCATAACGCACACACAATCGGCAATGGCTTCGTCCAGAGTCGAAACAACCGTGGCCTTGTCGAGAATATCGGAAGCGCCCGCTGCACGGGCGTAGGAGGCCTCATCAGGAAAGGACGCAGGATTTACCAGCCACAGGTTTCCCAGCCCCATGTTTTTCATGGCCCTGGCGACCGCACCGATGTTACCGGAATGGGACGTCTCAACCAGGACAATCCGGATCTGGTCGTTGTAGGTGTCAGGGCCCTCCAGGGGCTTAGCTGGCTTGTGCATGGCGGTAGAATCTCTGTAAAAACTGGAAAGGTGCGCATGATAGCAGATCTACCCCCTTCCCCGCCTCTCCGGACATGCCCTGATACAGCGCCATCCGTGACATTGCGGAGTGGAAAAACATACAAGGCGGGTCAGTTTTTGATATGCTATGCGGCCTTCACACACCCGGATAATGAACACTCAGATGCAACCAGCAATCAAAATGGCCCTGCGCGTCGCGCGTCAGGGGTCCGACTATCTGAAAGCACACTTCGAACGCCAGGAACCCAACGGCGACAGCGAAGACCGCCGCAGGCAACTGGAGCGGGTCGAACAGTCCATTTACGACAATTTTTCCGAACAGCTCGACAAAGCCTACAAGGACCACGCCATCGCTCCTTTGAATGAGGCGGACGCCGACGGTAACGACAAGAGCTGGCACATTTTCCCGGTACTCGGACGTGAGAATTTTTTGCGCGGCATTCCTGACTTCGCCGTTGCGTTGCTGCAAAAGAAAAACAACCGCACCGAGAACCTGCTGCTGATCAATCCGGTCACCGGTGAGGAATACTCTGCCAGTCGCGGCCACGGTGCTGCACTAAACAGTCGGCGGGTGCGTACCAGCGACGTCAAGCATGCCGACCGTGCAGCCGTGGTCAGCAATCTTCTCGACCAGACCCGCTCTTCTGACGACCCACTGATGTGGGGCGAGATGGCATCCTTGCTGGCCCGTGACAGCAGCATGTTCCGAACCGCAGGTTGCGTGGCCCTTGATATCGCCCGGGTTGCTTCCGGCCATCTGGACGCCGCTGTCATTTTCCGTCCTGAGCCGGCTGACCTGGCCATCGGCGTCACGCTGGCACTGGAGTCCGGCGCTCTGACCGGCGATTTCTCCGGCAACCCCTCAACGGAGAAAGCAAAGCAGTTGATCGTCGCAAACCCCAAGCTGTTCCGTGAAGTACTCAAGACACTTCACCCGTTCCGGGGCCGACTGCCTCGCTAGGCATAAAGGCCAACGGCCAGGCATAAAAAAAGCCGCACCCCCATTTGGTGTTGCGGCTTTTTTGTGGCTGACCGACTTACATCCGGTTCAACCACTCGGGCGGCTGCTCTTCTTCCTCTTCCTGCCCAGCAAGACCTTCCTTCGGCGGAACAATCAGGTCCTCCCGTGCCACACCCAGGGCAACCAGCAGGTTTGCTGACACATAGATGGATGAGTAGGTACCCACCACCACACCGATGATGAGAGCCAGCGCAAAGTTGTTGATCGCTTCACCACCCAGGAAGTACAGGGCGAACAGCACCACCAATGTCGTACCGGACGTGTTGATGGTCCGGCTGATGGTCTGGTGAATGGACTCGTTGATGATGTGCTCGGAGCCCCCTTCACGCATCTTGCGGAAATTCTCGCGAATCCGGTCCGCCACCACGATGGTATCGTTAAGGGAATAACCGATAACCGCAAGCAACGCTGCAAGCACACTGAGGTCGAACGTCCACTGGAACAGGGCAAACACACCCAGAACAATGATGACGTCGTGGGCCAGTGGCACAACAGAGGCAATACCGAACTTGAACTGGAACCGCATACCGACGTAAATCAGCACCACTGCCAGCGCAATGAGCATTCCCAGACCACTGTCTTCCTTCAGCTCGTCGCCAACCTGGGAGCCGACAAATTCGGAGCTCACCAGTTCAAGCTCATTACCACCAGCCGACAACGCGGCCGTGACTTCAGCGGCCAACTTGTCGTTCTCGGACTCCGCCATCCGCACCAGCACCGTGGTGTCCGAACCAAAGTTCTGGACCACAAACTGCTCATATCCTGCACCCTCCAACGTCTGGCGAACATTGTCCAGAGCGGGCGCCTGCTGGTATTCCAGCTCAACGGAGGTACCACCGGTAAAGTCCAGCCCGAGGTTCAGGCCGCGCACTGCCAGCAACGCAATGGAAGCAACAATCAGCGCAATGGACACAACGGAAGCAATCTTCCGAAAGCCCATAAAATCGATAGGTTTCTTCTCAACTTCAGACATTGGCCAGTTTCCCCCCAATCGACAGCTTTTCAACCTGTCGACCGCCGTATACAAGATTTACGATGCTGCGACTGACCATCAGCCCGGAGAACATCGACGTAAGAATACCGATCGACAGTGTCACCGCGAACCCTTTCACCGGGCCGGACCCCATGGCGAACAGGATCACCGCCACCAACAGGGTGGTGATATTGGCATCAAAAATCGAAACGAAGGCCCGGGAATAACCGGAGTTTATCGCCGACTGTGGCGGTATGCCCGATTTCAACTCTTCCTTTATACGCTCGAAGATAAGCACGTTGGCGTCAACCGCCATACCCACCGTCAGCACGATACCGGCAATACCCGGCAGCGTCAGGGTTGCTGAGAGAATCGACATGCAGGCGATCAGCAGCATCAGGTTAAGCGTCAACGCAATGTTGGCGATCACACCAAAGCCACGGTAGTACACCACCATGTAGCAGAGAACCAACACAAAGCCGAGCAGGACCGACATCATGCCGGCATCAATGTTCTTCTGCCCAAGGCTGGGACCAATCGTCCGCTCTTGAACAAAGTACATTGGCGCAGCCAACGAACCGGCTCGCAGCAGCAATGCCAACTCCGCCGCTTCCGGGATGGAATCCAGCCCGGTAATCCGGAAACTGCTTCCCAGCGCTGACTGGATCGTCGCCAGGCTGATGATGCCCTTCTCGACAACGCGGTTGTCGACCGTGCGGGTTTCACCATCCACAACCACTTCTTCCGTCTCTGTCCGGTATTCGATAAACAGGACCGCCATGCGACGCCCAATGGCGTTGCGGGTTGCACGGTTCATCAGATCGCCGCCCACCGAGTCCATGGTGATGTTGACCTGTGGCTGGCCGTTCTCGTCGAAGGCCTGCTGTGCGTTAGAGACATTGTCACCGGTGACGATCACTTCCCGCTCAAGACGGGCTTCACGGTTAGGGTTGTCACGGAACGGGAACGTCTCGATATCAGCTGATGACGCATCCTGGCGGGCCTCAAGACGGAACTCCAGATTGGCCGTAGCACCCAGTACACGCTTTGCCGCAGCGGTATCCTGCACACCGGGCAATTCCACAATGATGCGATCCGCACCCTGGCGCTGCACCAGAGGCTCCGCCACGCCAAGTTCGTTGACCCGGTTACGGATGGTGGTCAGGTTCTGCTCCAGTGCGTAGTCCTGTATGGACTTCACTTCGGCTTCCGACATGGACAGCACCAACAGGTACTCACCGTCCTCTGTCTGCTCATCGAGCAGGAACTGGTTGTACTGGTCACGGATCAGGTCAAACGCTTCGCTGCGGGAACTTTCGTCACGGAAACTCAGAACAATGGAGCGGTTACCTTCCACATCGCCGCCGCGGTAGCGCACACGCTCTTCACGCAATTCGCGCTTGATCTGACCAGACATGGCTTCGAGGCGCTGGTCGACGGCGGTTTCCATATCCACTTCCAACAGGAAGTGAACACCACCCCGCAGGTCGAGACCGAGCTTCATAGGGCCCGCGCCCAGGCTTTCCAGCCATCCCGGTGTTGACGGCGCCATATTCAGGGCTACCAGATAATCCCTTCCAAGCGCCTCCTGCACCACCGGCCGAGCCCTCAGCTGGGATTCAGCGTCGTTCAGGCGAATCAGGGCGTCGCGCTCCTGCAACTCGGATTCCTTGACCTGGATCCCCTTGGCTTCGAGTGCATCAACAGCCCTGTCGAGAATCCGCTGATCGACTTCGGTACTGCTCCGGGCACCGGTGATCTGTACGGCAAAGTCGTCAGGAAAGACGTTAGGCAAGGCATAGACGAACCCGATCACCAGCGCGATCACGATAACCAGGTTTTTCCAGAGCGGATACTTGTTCAGCATGGGGTCCCTTTAAGCCGGCCAGTCGGCCGGCTGTGATGTTTCAGCTTGGCAAATTCAGACCTGAGTCGAAAACCGGTCGATCAGATGTCCTTCAGAGTTCCTTTCGGAAGTGCCGCTGCAACAGCAACTTTCTGAACCTTGATCTCAACGTTGTCAGCGATTTCAACCACGATAAAGTCATCGGAAACCTTGGTGATCTTGCCGGCCACACCGCCGGAGGTAACCACTTCATCGCCTTTGTTCAGGCCGGCCATCAGCGCCTTGTGCTCTTTCGCACGCTTGGACTGGGGGCGCCAGATCAGGAAATAGAAAATCAGGATAAAGCCGGCAAAGAAGATCACCTGCCCCATCACTCCCATACCCTGGGCACCCGCATCCTGTGCCATGGCCAGTGCCGGCATCGCAGCAAAGAGTGCAGCAACAAGTAACTTGATTGATTTCATTGACTATCTCCGTTTTTAAGAAAAGTTCAGGTAGCGGTTCAGAATCGGCTTATCCCGCAGTCACTGCGCCATTGGAGGCACGGTTTCACCGCGGCGGGCATAGAAGTCGCTAATAAAGTCCGACAATGTACCTGCTTCAATTGCGCCACGCAATCCAGCCATCACGTTCTGGTAGTACCGCAGATTGTGGATCGTATTGAGTTGCGAGCCGAGCATTTCTCCACATTTATCGAGGTGATGCAGATAACTTCTCGAAAAGTTCTCGCAGGTGTAGCAGTCGCATTGATCGTCCAGCGGCGCGGTATCGTGCCGGTGCCTGGCGTTGCGGATCTTGATGATGCCGGTGGAGGTAAACAGGTAACCGTTGCGCGCGTTTCTCGTGGGCATTACGCAGTCAAACATGTCTACGCCGCGGCGCACTGCTTCCACAAGATCCTCGGGCCGCCCTACGCCCATCAGGTAACGGGGGCGGTCTTCCGGCATTTTGGGTGGCAGATGATCCAGGATACGGATCATATCCTCTTTGGGCTCGCCCACCGACAATCCGCCAATGGCGTAGCCGTCGAATCCGATCTCCGTCAGCCCTTCCAGTGAGCGGTCCCGCAGCGATTCGTACATCCCTCCCTGAACGATGCCGAACAGCGCGGCCGGATTACCAGCGTGTGCCTGTTTGCTCCGGGCAGCCCAACGCAGGGACAGCTCCATGGACTCACTCGCCTGCTTCTCGGTGGCCGGGTAAGGCGTACACTCGTCAAAAATCATCACGATGTCCGACCCGAGATCGCGCTGCACCTGCATGGCGATTTCCGGTGACAGCTCTACCGGTGAACCATCGATTGGCGAACGGAACGTCACGCCCGCTTCGGTGATTTTGCGCATCTCGCCAAGGCTGAACACCTGGAAGCCGCCGGAATCTGTGAGGATCGGGCCTTGCCACTGGGTAAAGTCATGCAAATCGCCATGGGCCTTCACCACTTCCGTACCCGGCCGCAGCATCAGGTGGAAGGTGTTGCCAAGGATGATCTCGGCCCCAATATCCTTGATGTCCCTCGGCAGCATACCCTTGACGGTGCCGTAGGTGCCCACCGGCATGAAAGCCGGGGTTTCCACCGTGCCCCGGGGAAACGTCAGGCGTCCGCGTCGTGCACGGCCATCTTCCCCGAGTTTTTCAAAGGACATATAACACTGGTCACTCATCATCGTTCTCCGGATTCTGGCTGCCTTTCCCTGAACAGTAAGAGAGGGCGCCCAGGCTTGGCTCCTGCGCTGTGATAAACATCGCATCACCGTAACTGAAAAAGCGGTAACGCTCGGCGACAGCCGCTTGATAGGCCGACATCACGTTCTGATAACCGGCGAATGCGCTAACCAGCATGATCAGCGTTGACTCCGGTAAGTGAAAGTTCGTCACCATGGCGTCCACGGTCTGGAAACGATAGCCGGGGTAAATAAAGATATCGGTTTCGCCCTGAAAAGGTCGAACCACCCCACCACGACTGGCGGATTCCAGGGACCGTACAGAGGTGGTACCAACGGCTACGACACGGCCTCCCCGGGCACGGGCTGCGTTCACCGCGTCTACCGTTTCTTGCGATACATGGGCCACTTCACTGTGCATCACATGATCTTCAATACCCTCCACACGCACCGGCTGGAATGTGCCAGCGCCCACGTGCAAGGTTACAAACGCGGTTTCAATGCCCCGCGATTCAAGCTCGGCCAGAGTCCGGTCATCAAAATGCAGGCCGGCGGTCGGAGCCGCCACCGCACCGGCTTCCCGGGCGTACACCGTTTGGTAGCGTTCGCGGTCCGAGGATTCATCCGGGCGATCCACGTAGGGAGGCAGCGGCATATGACCGATCCGCTCAAGAACCTCAAGGACGGGTTCGTCGCTGTCACAATGCAGGTAAAACAACGCATCATCCCTTCCGCTCATCCGTAGCGGTGTGCCATCTTCAAGCAGCACTTTCTGGCCTTCTTTTAGAGCTTTGGAGGCCCGTACGTGAGCGAGAATGTCGTGCTCTCCAAGTACACGCTCAACCAGCACTTCCACCTGACCGCCGGTTTCCTTGCGGCCAAAAAGGCGCGCGGGAATCACTCGCGTGTCGTTGAAGACCAGTAGGTCGCCCGGCTGAAGCAGGCCTGGAAGATCGGTAAACCGTAAGTGCCTGGTGTCACCGGACAGCCCATCGAGACTGAGCAACCGGGACGCACTGCGCTCTTTGAGGGGATACCGGGCGATAAGCTCATCCGGTAGATCAAAGTGAAAATCGGAGACGTTCATTGGATGGACTGTTTACACCGCACTGTGCGGATCGTAAATGGTAGCGGCGGGCGGACTCGAACCGCCACGGGTTTTACCCCAACGGATTTTGAAT
>NZ_LSMM01000089.1:0-10098 GCF_001566815.1 Marinobacter sp. Hex_13 | reverse complement strand
ATTTGGGTTGTGGATGATGACCGCTCCATTCGCTGGGTGTTGGAAAAGGCGCTGGGCCAGGAAGGCTACGCGGTGACCTGCTTTGAAGATGCGGATGAAGCGCTTAATACCCTGGAGCAGGGCGGGCAGGAACCGGAGGTGCTGATCAGCGATGTACGCATGCCCGGCACCGATGGGCTGCGGATGCTGAAAATTCTGCAGCGCAAGAACCCGGATCTGCCTGTCATCATCATGACGGCGCATTCCGACCTGGATTCTGCGGTGGCCTCTTATCAGGGTGGCGCGTTTGAATATCTGCCCAAACCGTTCGATGTGGATGAAGCGGTGGCGCTGGTGCGTCGGGCCATCAAGCATCGGGAAGAGTCCCGCGGCGACTTTCCTGAACCGGTTGAAGAAGCGCCTGGCGCTGCCGGACGTGCCGCAGAGTGTGCTGGATAAATACCCGCACATTGTTGAGGGCATCAATGCTCTGGAAGCACAGGGCTTCCCGATCCTGGTGAAAGATGCCTCCCTGGGCGGCCAATTCCCGGTTATGTGCGTGACACTGATGAACCCGAGAAACGGAGGCGTGTTCGCCTCTTTCGGCGCGCATCCGAGTTTCGAGGTGGCGCTGGAACGCAGCCTGACCGAACTGCTGCAGGGCCGCAGCTTTGAAAACCTCAACGACGTACCGGCGCCCACCTTTAGCACCCAGGCAGTGACGGAGCCCAACAACTTTGTCGAGCACTTTATCGATTCCACGGGCGTGGTGTCCTGGCGGTTCTTCAGCGCCAAATCCGACCTGGAGTTCTGCGAGTGGAACTTCTCCGGTACCAACGAAGAAGAGGCCAGCACCCTGTTCGGCATTCTGGAAGACCTTGGTAAAGAAGTGTACGTGGCGACCCATGAAGACCTGGGCGCGCCGGTATGCCGCATCCTGGTACCCGGCTATTCCGAGGTCTACCCGGTAGAGGATCTGGTGTGGGACAACACCAACATGGCGCTGGACTACCGCGAAGATATCCTCAATCTCCACGCCCTCAGCAATGATCAACTGGCCGACCTGGCCGAGCGCCTGGAAGCCAGCCAGCTCGACAACTACATGACCATCATCAGCCTGATTGGCATCGAGTTCGACGAGAACACAATTTGGGGCCAACTCACCATTCTGGAACTGAAATTGCTGATCTGCCTGGCCCTGCAATGGCACGAAGAAGCCCAGGAATTTGTCGACATGTTCCTGCAGTTCAACGACAACACCGTGGAGCGCAACCTGTTCTACCGTGCCGTTAACACCGTTCTGGAAATCACCCTGAGTGACGAACTGGAACTGCCCGACTACCTGCCCAATCTGCAGCGCATGTTCGGCGAAGACACCATGGCCGCCGTGGTTGGCTCAGTCAGCGGCGAAGTACGCTTCCATGGCCTGACACCCACCAGCATGAAGCTGGAAGGCCTGGAAAAGCATCAGCGGTTGGTTGATAGTTATAAGAAGTTGCACGCCGCCCGCGCCATGAAGGCCGGCTTGAGACAAGCCGAATAATATTCACAGGCTTGAACCCCCGAAGGCATGGAAGCCTTCGGGCAATGGCTCCCCCCCCAGAAAAGTAATCCTGCAGCCTCAGTGGATCAGCTACAGGTCGCCGTGAACTCTCCCCACAAACCGCCCCTGCATTCGTGAAATTACTTGAAGTGACCTGTCATCGCTGAAGACAACCAAGATGAAGCTGGCTTTATTGTTCTTACAAATCATTGACCGACACCCGCTAATTCATTATTGATATATTGTTATAACTTTTTGTGAGTTACGATATCGGCATGACTTCTCATCAGAAAATCAGGAGGCATTCCGATGCGTCGACCGATGGTTACTGCCTTTTTTGAGGAGGCGAGCAAAACGTTCAGTTACGTTGTGAAGGATCCGGAAAGCACAGCCTGCGCGATCATCGATTCAGTCAAGGACTTCGACTATGCCGCAGGACATACAAGTGTGCACTCGGCCAACGCTATCGCAGATTTCGTCCAGCACGAAGAACTAACAGTAGAGTGGATTCTGGAAACCCACGTTCACGTCGATCACTTGTCCGCCGCACCATACCTCAACGAAAAATTCGGGGGCCGCATCGGCATTGGCACGAACATCAAAAAGGTGCAGCACATTTTCGGGAAGGTATTCAACGCCGGTACTGAATTTGCCCGCGACGGCAGTCAGTTCGACCAGTTGTTCGAGGATGGCGATACCTTTGCTATCGGCAGCCTTGAAGCAAGGGTACTGCATACCCCCGGACACACCCCGGCATGTCTAACCTATGTAATCGGCGATGCCGCCTTCGTTGGCGATACGTTGTTCATGCCGGATTACGGTACCGCACGGTGTGACTTCCCGGGAGGTAATGCACGTGCCCTTTATCGCTCGATTCAGAGAGTCTTGGCTCTGCCGCCGAAGACACGCCTGTTTCTGTGTCACGACTACAAGGCACCAGACCGCGAATACTATCAGCACGAAACCACAGTTGCAGAACAGGCCGCTAACAACATCCACGTCCATGAAGGGATAAGTGAGGATGAGTTTGTAAAGATGCGCACCGAACGTGACGCCACACTCGCAATGCCGCGTCTGCTCCTTCCGTCAATCCAGGTGAACATGAATGCTGGCCAGATGCTCTTCACCGAGAATGAAGATCAAGCCTATCTAAAGATACCCATTAATCGCTTCTGAACCACTCGTCAGGAGATTTTATGAACATCAGAGTACCCAAGTGTTCTAACTGCCCACGTAATGAAGCTGCTTAAACGTTGTTCCCCATAACGCATTGGCTACCCCACTAAGGGCGCGACGTTTTCAACAGTGATGTACTGGCTTCTAAGAAGTCCTTAAAGGAGACAAAATGTGAACACGATGGCAAACCTCTCCGGATTGGCTGGCGGTGTATTTATCGGTCTGTCGGCCGTGTTGCTGATGGCAACCATCGGTCGCATCGCCGGGATAAGCGGTATTGTTTCTGGCTTATTGTTGGAGCGTCCTACTGGTGATTCCGCCTGGCGATTGGCCTTTTTGCTCGGCCTGGTCAGCGGGCCGCTCGCCCTGGTGATCCTGAAACTTGATCTGGGCAATGTCGCGGCAGAGCCCGACGCGATCATTGGTGCGCCTGCGGGTGATGTAGGGTTGATGCTCCTGGCGGGGCTACTGGTCGGAATTGGCACAGGAATCGGTGGTGGCTGCACCAGTGGCCACGGTGTCTGCGGCTTGGCGCGCTTGTCCCACCGGTCACTGATCGCAACCCTGACCTTTCTTCTGGTCGTCATGGCCACGGTTTACTTGGTTCGTCACCAGATAGGAGGTGGTGTATGAAAGTAATCATAGGCTACCTTGCCGGACTACTGTTCGGTCTTGGTTTGGCGATTGGAGGCATGACCGACCCCGCTCGGGTACTGAATTTTCTCGATGTTTCCGGCGCCTGGGATCCAACCTTACTATTCGTCCTGGGCGGTGCGGTGGTTACCACCTTTATTGGTTATCAGCTGGCTTTTAAACGATCGAATCCGTTGTTCACGGAGAAATTTCAATTGCCCACACGCCGTGATCTGGACGGGCGACTGATGGGCGGTGCAGCGCTGTTCGGTATCGGCTGGGGATTATCAGGATATTGTCCGGGGCCAGCCTTCGCCTCCATGGCGGGTTTAACCACTCCCCTGGCTGCCATGCTGGTGGCGATGGTGGCCGGCTGGTGGCTCGCAAGGCGCTTTTCCACCCAATAAACAGATCGGCATAAAGCCAATTCGGCTTCTTGCTTTTGAATTGGTGCCCGGAGCCGGAATCGAACCGGCACGACCGTGAGGTCGAGAGATTTTAAGTCTCTTGTGTCTACCTATTCCACCATCCGGGCATTCGGAGGGGGTTGTGAGGAGCTTTTGAGGGGCAGGATTGTATAAGGCCGCGCCCGGTAACGCAATTGGGATTGCGGTGGAGGTGTTTTTAGCTAGGTTGCTGAGGCTTCCGCGCCCTGCCCTTGTAGATATAGCCAGCGAATTTCGGGGCCTTGGGCACGTATAGGTTTTCCAGTTCGGTGATCTCAAACCCCGCTTCCCGGATCAGTTCCGCAATCGGTCGGTTAAGGTGGCAGCCTCCGGCGATTTTCTTCCAGCCTGGGGTGATGCGGTGTTGCCATTTGCACACGCCCTCGTCCGGCGATTCTCCGTGTTCCAGGAATAGCAATTCGCCGTCGGGCTTGAGTACCCGTTTCATTTGATCCAGCGCGGCTCGCCAATCGGGGATGGTGCATAGGGTGAACGTAAGCAGTACCGTGTCGACGCTGTTGTCCGATAGCGGAATTTGCTCGCCCGGCAAGTCCAGCCACTCCACGGCTACGCTGGATTTGGCCAGGTTGGCCTGTGCCTTTCGCCGCATGCCTTCGGACGGCTCCAGGCCGTAGACGAGGCTAACGGTATCCGGGTTGTAGAACTCCAGATTAATGCCCGAGCCCATACCCACTTCCAGCACAGTGCCGTTTGCCTTCGGCACCACTTGGCTGCGCAGCTTCATTACCTGCCCTACTGAGCAGGAGTAATCGATCAGGTGTGGCAGTATTCGCTCGTCGTAGAAACCCATGGAGCCTTCCTATACTTGTTTTAAATCAAGGGGTGCGACATTCTGTCCCTTGGTTTTCCCTGTGCTACGGGTAGCATGGCTACTATCTGCCGGTAAAACAACACTACAACCCAGCCAAGGCAGCGGCCAAGCGGGCGCCAAGCTCGTTTATTCTGTTCACTGTAGTGTCCGGAGGTTCCGCATGGAACTTGATCCCGTCCTTCTGTCGCGAATCCAGTTTGCGTTCGTGGTGTCCTTCCACGCTATCTTCCCGGTGTTTACCATCGGGCTTGCGTCCTACATTGCAGTGCTCGAGGGCCTGGCGTTCAAAACCAACAACCCTTCCTGGGCAAAACTCTCTGCCTTTTGGACCAAGGTGTTCGCGGTGGTGTTTGGCATGGGCGTGGTGTCGGGCATTGTGATGTCCTTCCAGTTCGGCACCAACTGGAGCAACTTTGCCCAAGCGTCCGCCAACTTCCTGGGGCCGATGCTGAGTTATGAAGTGGTTACCGCCTTTTTCCTCGAAGCGGCGTTCCTGGGTGTGCTGCTATTCGGGCGCGACAAGGTACCTGCCGGGGTTCATCTTTTTGCGGCTGTGATGGTGGCCACGGGCACCTTTATATCATCGTTCTGGATCCTGTCAGCCAATAGCTGGATGCATACCCCCGCCGGTACGGAATTCAGGGATGGGGTGTTCTTTGTCACCTCCTGGAGCGAGGCGATATTCAATCCATCCTTTCCTTATCGCTTTTCCCACATGGTGGTGGCCTCGTTCCTGACTGGCTCGTTCGTGGTAGCGGGTGTCAGTGCCTGGTATCTGCTTCGCAAACGTGAGGTTGAGGCGAACCGACGCGCGTTGTCCATGAGCCTGTGGCTGATTCTGGTTCTTGCCCCCACCCAGGCGGTTATCGGGGATTTCCATGGCCTGAACACGCTGGAACACCAGCCCATGAAGGTCGCCGCCATGGAAGGCAACTGGGAAACCTCGCGTAATGTGCCGCTGCTGTTGTTCGCGATTCCCGATCAGGAAAACCAGACCAACCGGTACGAGGTAGCCATTCCCAGCCTGGCCAGCCTGATCCTCACCCATGAGTGGGACGGCGAAGTGCCCGGGCTGAACGAAGTCACGGTGGACGAGCAGCCGCCGGTCGCAATCGTGTTCTGGTCATTCCGGGTGATGGTTGGCCTGGGCATGCTGATGATCCTCTTTGGCCTGGCCGGCCTGGTATTGCGGGCCGGTGGCCGATACTGGCAAACCCCCTGGTTCCTGCAAGGGTTGCGCTTTATGAGCCTGACACCCTTTGTGGCGGTACTGGCCGGCTGGTTTGTCACGGAAATTGGCCGCGCGCCCTGGCTGGTGTATGGGCTGATGAACCAGAGCGAGTCGGTTACGCCGTCATTAACCGGCGGTATGGCGCTGTTCTCACTGATTGGCTACATCGTGGTCTATGCTTTGGTGTTCAGTTCCGGTGTCTATTACCTGATGCGGGTGCTGTACGTGGGCATGGAAGACGAAGACGCAGAGGAAGGCCATGAAGCCGAACGGCCGAAACGTCCCTTCTCGGCCACCCATGTGCCGTTTGAGATTGATGATAACGATCGTCAAAAGCCACTGAACCAGGGAGGCCACTGATTATGGAACTGTTCGATCTGGCCCTGATCTGGGCGTTTATTATCGGTTTCGGCATTATTATGTATGTGCTGATGGACGGGTTTGACCTGGGCATTGGCATTCTCTTCCCCTTCGCACCGAAAGAAGAAGACCGGGACACCATGATGAACACGGTGGCACCGGTCTGGGATGGCAACGAAACCTGGCTGGTGCTTGGCGGGGCGGGCCTGTTGGCGGCGTTTCCACTGGTTTACTCCACCATTCTGCCGGCGCTGTACATTGGTGTATTCCTGCTGCTGGCCGGTCTGATCTTTCGCGGGGTGGCGTTTGAGTTCCGCTTCAAGGCCAGAACCTCGCGCTATCTCTGGAACTGGGCCTTCGCCGGTGGCTCCACGGTGGCTTCGTTTGCCCAGGGCGCCGTGGTGGGTGCCTATATCCAGGGCTTTGAGATTACCAACCGGGTCTATACCGGCGGTGCGCTGGATTGGCTGACCCCTTTCACGGTGCTGACCGGTTTCGGTCTGATGGCCGGCTATGCGTTGCTGGGCTCCACCTGGCTGATCATGAAAACCGAGGGCCGCCTGCAGGACTGGGCGTATCGGATCACCATTCCGCTGCTGCTGGGTGTGTTGGTCGTGTTTGCGATGATCAGCGTCTGGACGCCGTTTGTGGATGAAGCGGTGAAAAACCGCTGGTTCTCCAATCTGAGCATTATCTGGATATTGCCCGTGCTCGCCCTGCTCTGTGCCTTTCAGATCTTCCGGTCAGTTCGGAACCGGTTTGAAGGCATGCCGTTTGTCGCGACGGTGGGGCTGTTCATCTTTACCTACCTGGGCTTGATCGTCAGCCGCTGGCCCTATGTGGTGCCGCCGGAATACACGCTCTGGGACGCCTCCTCCGCGTACGGCTCACAGTTGTTCCTGCTGCTGGGGCTGCTGTTCGTGATTCCCATTGTGCTGGTCTACACCGCCTGGACCTATTGGGTGTTCCGGGGCAAGGTACGGGCTGGCGAGGGATACCACTAGGTGGCTGAACAAGCCGAGTCAAAACGTTGGCTGGGGGCACTTGCCGCCCACAGCCGGCGGCTGATCCTGGCCACGGTTTCGGCTGGCGTTGTGGTGGCCCTTGCCACCATCGCGCAAATGGCGTTCCTGGCGGGCATTGTTCACCAGGGTATTGTCGATGAGATACCGGTGGCCGAACTGTCGCTGCTGTTCACCGGTGCCATTATCGCGATATTGATCCGCGGTGTGGCTCAGGGGTTACAGGCCCGCTACGCAGCCCGCTGCAGCCGTGAGGTGCGTAGCGAGGTTCGCCATAGTATCAACCGGTGCTGGCAGGCCAGCGGGCCGGTTTCGATGAGCCAGACCTCCGCCGGCACCCTGGCGCGAGAATGGCTTGACCACACCGACGCCCTGCATGGGTATTTCGCCCGTTTCCTGCCCCAGATGATGCTCGCGGTGGTGGTGCCGCTGATGATCCTGGTGGTGGTATTTTCACTGGACTGGCTCGCGGGGATCTTCCTCCTGCTGTCCGCCCCATTGATACCATTGTTCATGGCACTGGTCGGGATGGGCGCCGAAAAGCTCAACCAGCAGCATTTCCAGACCATCGGTCGTTTGTCCGGCCAGTTTTTGGATAAGGTTCGGGGATTGACCACCCTGCAGTTGTTCGGCCAGACCGCTCCTGCCGCAGAAACCCTGCGCAAGCGATCCGACGAATACCGCCGCATCACCATGAAAACCCTGAAGATTGCGTTCCTGTCCTCAGCGGTATTGGAGTTCTTCTCCTCCGTGGCCATTGCCGTCGTGGCCATTTACATCGGCTTCGGGTTGCTGGGGTACATCACCTTTGGACCGTCCAGCGACCTGACACTGTTTTCCGGGTTGTTGATCCTGCTGCTTGCCCCGGAGTTCTTCCAGCCTCTGCGATTGTTGTCCCAGCATTATCATGATCGCGCTGCAGCGATGGGTGCCAGTTCTGAAATCGTCGATCGGTTGCAGGGAGTTGATAAACCACAACCGCAGGCAGAGCCCCGTCACCAGCCGGAATCTCCCGATATTGTGGCCGTTCGTGACGTCGCTCTTGCCTACGATGCCGTCAGGCCGGTGTTGGACGGCGTGTCTCTGGTGATCAACAAAGGCGATGTCATCGCCCTCACCGGGCCTTCCGGTGGCGGCAAAACCTCGCTATTGCATCTGTTGGCCGGCTTCATGAGACCAGACCGGGGGCGTATTTCAGTGTTTGGAGAACGTGCCGGCGACGAGGCCTTTGGCTGGCTGGGTCAGTCCCCCTTCCTGGTGCATGGTACCTGGGCCGACAACCTGCGCCTGACCACGCCGGACGCGACCGACATCGCCATAGAAACCGCCTTGCATCACGTTGGCCTGGAAAGCCTGATCAAAGGCCGGGAACGGGGAATCTACAGCGCCATTACCGAAGACGGCCAGGGGCTCTCCGGCGGGCAGGCACGCCGCTTGAGCCTGGCGCGGGTGTTTGTGGCCAGTTACGACCTGATACTGCTGGATGAGCCCACAGCGGGGCTGGACAGTGACAGCGAAATATACGTGCTGGAAGCGCTGCACAAGCTGGCGCTGGCCGGTAAGACTCTGGTTTTCGCCACTCACCACCAGGCACTGCTGACACTGGCCAACCGTACCTTGCTGGTGACGGAAGGAGGCGTTGCAGATGCGTGAGCTTGGCCCCTGGTTGGCATTGATTTTCCGTCGCCCCGGTCGCCTGGTGACCGGCGGCTTACTCATACTGGCCACCCTGCTTGCGGGTATGGGGCTGCTGGCATTGTCGGGCTGGTTTATTACCGCCACGGCGATCTCCGGCATCCTGTTGGCAGCCGGTGTACAGGCGTCCATCAATCTGTATGTCCCTGGTGGTGGCATTCGCTTCTTTGCCGTGGCGCGAACGGTCGCGCGGTATGCCGAGCGGGTATACAACCACGATACCGTGCTGCGCCTGCTGACGGATATCCGAGTGGCCCTGTTCGAGCGTTTATCCACCGCCGGCCGGGACCGGAGAACCCGTTTACGCGGCCCGCAATATCCGCCGGCAATCACCGGGATAGATCCCCATGACAGACATCCATGCCCAGCGCATCCTGATTCTGGACTTCGGTTCCCAATACACTCAGCTGATTGCACGCCGCGTGCGGGAAATCGGTGTGTACTGCGAGATTCGTGCCTTCGACATGACCGCTGAAGAGCTCAGCGAGTTTGCGCCCAAAGGCATTATTCTTTCCGGTGGGCCGGAATCGGTGACTGCAGCAGAGACGCCGCGGGCTCCGCAGGCCGTGTTTGACGCAGGCATCCCGGTGCTGGGTATCTGCTACGGCATGCAGACCATGGCCGAGCAGTTGGGTGGCAAGGTGATTGCCGGTGAGAAGCATGAATTTGGCTATGCCCGGGTCGCCAAGGCGGAAAAGAACGGCCTGCTGGACGGCATCGTCGACCATGAAGAGCAAGGCAAGGAATACCTGGATGTGTGGATGAGCCACGGTGATCGTGTCGGCGAGATGCCGGCGGGTTTCGTGGCGACCGCCACCACCGGCAGCTGCCCCATCGCCGGCATGGCCAACGACGAAAAACGCTTCTACGGCATCCAGTTCCACCCGGAAGTGACTCACACCCTGCAGGGTGGCCGCCTGCTGGAGCGCTTCGTGCGCGAACTGTGCGACTGTGAAGCCCTGTGGACGCCAAGCAACATCATCAGCGATGCCATCGACACCATCCGCGAGCAGGTGGGTACCGACGAGGTGATCCTGGGCCTGTCCGGCGGGGTGGATTCCTCCGTGGTGGCGGCGCTGCTGCACAAGGCCATCGGTGACCAGCTCACCTGTGTGTTCGTGGACAACGGCCTGCTGCGTCACCAGGAAGGTGACCAGGTCATGGAAATGTTCGCCGACAAC
>NZ_LSMM01000088.1:0-90638 GCF_001566815.1 Marinobacter sp. Hex_13 | reverse complement strand
GGGCAGGGCGCCTTGGCAATTTTATCAATCACGAGCTCCCGGGGCGGGTCAGTGATGTTCCCTGGGCCATGGTGTTCCCGAATATGGGGTCGGCGCCACGTCACCCGTCGTCACTGTATGAGTTTGCCCTGGAAGGTGTTGTGCTGTTTGTGGTGCTGTGGTGGTTCTCACGCAACCCACGTCGGATGGGCGCAACGTCCGGCCTGTTCCTGTTGCTCTACGGAATTTTCCGTTTTGCGGTCGAGTTTGTTCGCCTCCCCGACCCGCAACTGGGGTTCATCGCCCTCGGCTGGGTGACCATGGGGCAACTGCTGACCCTGCCGATGATCCTTGGCGGCCTTGCATTAATTGCCTGGTCAAGACGTCAACCGATCAATAAAACGGAGGCGGCGACAGCCAGATAAAAGCTGTCTTAGCTTGTTTGTTCGTTGACTTACGAGGAAAACTTAACATGACAGAAACTATTGGTCATTCGGGAGCCTGGGGTATAGCGGCGATCATGATCGTGCTGATCTCCTGGGTCATGTATCGTTGGCTCGCTCCCAGAACATGGCGGGAGTGGGGCAGTGCCGGGGTGGTGCAGGCGTTTATAATCGCATTGTATGCGGAGATGTACGGCTTCCCTCTCACTGTCTATTTGCTCGTGCGGTTCTTTGATCTGGACGGTAGCGACCTCAGCGCGAATCTCTGGTCCTCGCTGCTTGGTGTCGGCGAGGTGGGCATGCTTATCTCAATGTTGCTTGGTTATACTCTGGCTGTGACTGGCATCGGTATTTTTCTGCAGGGATGGCGCGAACTTCATCGTGCACACCAACAAGGGCGTCTTGCAACGGATGGGCTCTACGGTTTGGTGAGGCACCCGCAGTATACGGGCCTTTTTCTCATCCTGTTCGGGGAGGGGATTGTGCACTGGCCGACGCTGTTCTCCGTTAGTCTGTTCCCCATCATTGTCCTTGCCTACAGCTTGCTCGCACGGCATGAAGAGCGACAGGTTATTGAGCGGTTCGGTGACGGGTACCGGACCTATCAGCAGGAAGTGCCAAGGTTTGTTCCACGAATGGGCCGGCTTGCAAAACTCGTTGGCAAGTCCCGCTCGGGGTTGGGTTGACACACAGGGTAACGCAGGGCGTTACCAGCGTTTTATGGGGCACACGCAATGACGACGGCTTTTACCGAAGTCTCCCGGGACTATGATGATCTGTGGCTTTTGACCAGGGATTACCGGGGCTGGATGCTGAAAAAGCTTCTTAATCATTTAAATATGCAGGCTGACAGCCGGTTTGCAGACCTTGGTGGTGGGACCGGTATCTTCACACATCTGCTCAGCCAGGCTGTGCCGCTGGAATCTGAAGCGATATGCGTGGACCCCTCAGGCGCCATGCTCCTGAATGCTGAACAATACAGCGGCATCCAGACCCGTTGTGCATCCGCTGAAGCGTTCATTGACAGCGGGGTGCAACTGGACCGGGTGCTCATCAAGGAGTCCATTCATCACATCCGCAATCGTGAGAGATTCTGGAAGAAAATGCGCTCATGTTTGCGACCGAATGGTCGTGTTCTGGTGGTCACCCGGCCCAGTTTGCCCGAGTTTCCCCTTTTCAGCCGGGCGATGACTGCCTTTTCAGAGAGTCAACCGGAGCTTGACATTCTTCTCGGTGAAATTGCCGCCTCCGGCCTTGGTGCGGTGACAAGCAGGGAAGAGTACCGCGTCGAAATCCCGAAGGATCGCTGGTATGCGATGCTGCGGGCGCGTTTTATGTCAAATCTGGCAGGTTTTACTTCTGATGAAATTGAGAAAGGTATTCTGGAAATCGATGATCAGCTGGACGGGGATCAGATTCGATTTATTGATCATCTGTTGTTTGTGCTCGTCGAGCGCGAGTCAGACATGCCCAGTGGACAGGCGAAGGCTTCTCCAGCGGCGAAATGAAGAAACGATGTACAGATCGTCTTTTCGGCTAGATCAGCATTTTAGTGAGCTAAGACAGCTTCGTGCCGGCATGATTAATTGCTTGACGCCTGTGGCGTGAAAGCCGTACCATCACGAGAATTCTTGAAAACTCAATTACCTGGGTCACTCCACTTGCCACGCTTGATAACGCCTAAAGCCCTTCTTAATCTGCTGTTGCTGATCATGGCAATACAGCCGGTGCTGGCGTTCGGGCAATTCACGGCAGACACAGCAGAACCTCCTGCCCGTTTCGGCCACATGGCCATGGTGGACTGTTGGAGTGCCAGCACTGACGGGCATTCGGAACAGGATATGGCCTGTGGTGATATGGCGTCTACCGATTGTGCTATCGCCGCCAACCAGGGCAGTTGCGGTGCGATGCTATCCGCACTGGTTTCTGAGAAGGCGGTTTTGCCAGTGCAATGTTCTTCCGACCCTACCTCTCTTCGTCCCCGAGAAGTCTATCTCAGCGTTATCCTTGATACCCTTACACCTCCCCCTGATTTCTCAGTAGTCTGATCTTAGTCTTTATCTAAGTTCGCACGTTTACACCTGGGCCGATAGGCCACTCGGGCGAGCGTCTATAAGCTTCAAATAAGGAAACATCAATGCGCATTTCCCTGATGGCGATGGTGATCGCTGTCGCTTTTGGTCTGGGCTGGCTGGCCAGCCTGCAAATCATGCCGATGTCAGAATCCGCCGGTTCTGGTAATCCTGCCGGTGAATCGGCGGATGAAAAGCCCTTGTACTGGGTTGCTCCCATGGATGCCAACTACCGCCGTGACAAGCCTGGCAAGTCCCCCATGGGAATGGACCTGGTGCCGGTGTACGAAGAAAGCAGTAGCGGCCGGGACGACGGCGGGGTTCAGATCAATCCTGCAGTCAGAAACAATCTGGGGGTTAAAACCCGGGCAGTTTCCCGTGGGGCAGTGTCTGTTCCGGTCCGAACCGTGGGTTATGTCACTGACAATGAAGATCAACTGATTCAGGTGCACAGCCGCATTGCCGGATGGGTCGAGGTGTTGCATGTTCGGTCAGAAGGAGAAATCGTTGACCGTGGTGAACCACTGTATGAGATCTATTCACCGGAGTTGGTGAATGCCCAGCAGGAGTTTCTGATGTCCGAGCGCCTTGGGCGGGGCTCAGAGGCAACAGCGACCGGCGGAAAGCTGCGCGCGCTGGGCATGACGGATAGACAGATTGCCAACCTGAAAAAAACAGGAAAAATCCGAGAACGCATCACCGTATTTGCCCCTGGCTCCGGCTATGTGGCCGCATTGCCTGTTCGTGCCGGCATGTACGTGCGCCCGGATACTGAAATCATGGCCATTGGCAGTCGCGATTCGGTGTGGGTGATCGCCGAGTTTTTTGAACGTCAGGCCGGGCTGGTTGAAGCGGGTCAGGCCGTTGAATTCACCACGCCGTCCATGCCGGATACAAACTGGAATGGTGACATTGACTACGTTTACCCGGAACTGGATCCCAAAATGCGGACTCTTCGGGCCCGGGTACGCGTTCCGAACCCGGATGGCCGGTTGCGCCCCGGAATGTTCGTCAATCTCACCATGGATGCCCCCATCGGTGAGGACCTGCTCACTATCCCGCGCCCGGCGCTGATCCGGCGAAGCGACAGCCAGCATGTGCTGCTGGCTGAGGATGACGGCTATTTTCGTCCGGTGCCCGTCAAGACGGGCCGGGAAGCCGGCGACAGGGTGGTCATTCACGAAGGTCTGAAAGAAGGGCAGCAGGTGGTGGTGTCCGCCCAGTTCCTGATTGATTCAGAAACCAGCCTCGAGGCCGCCATGCTGCGCCTGGAGCCCGAGGAGCAGAACAGCGCCGGCATGGCCGGTGCAGACAGCTCTGCGCCCGAACTGTTTGAAGCCGCTGGCCGGATTACGGAGCTTGATGCTGAGAGTTCTTCAGTCACGCTCGACCATGGCCCGGTACCCGGTCTTGGCTGGCCGGCCATGACCATGACCTTTGGTATTGCCGAATCCGTCGATCTGGTGGAACTGGCCCCGGGTGAGACCGTCAATTTCGGGTTCCGGGAGACGCCGGACGGCTATCTTGTTGAACGTATTGAGCCCGCGCAAGACGCGCAGTAACCACTGGAGAAAACCATGAAACTGAAAAACCTGATGACGGCTGTTGTGTTCGGATTATCCCTGGGACCTGTTCTGGCAGCGGCCGATAACAACATGGGCTCGATGTCCGGCATGGACACCAAAGAGTCCGCTGGCCCGGTCCAGAGCCGGGGCGTAATCACCATGATCAACACCGAAAATCGCAAAGTAACGCTGAAGCATGAGCCTATTCCGGCGCTGAACTGGCCGGGCATGACCATGGGATTTCCCGTAGCCCCGGAGGTGGACCTGGATGCCCTGGATAAGGGTGACAAGGTTGTCTTCACTCTGGCACCCGCTGGCAAGGGCCAGCAGGTGACCTCTATCAGGAAACAGTAGTGATAGCCCGGGGGTGCGCCATCGGGCTGCCCCCGGCCATCACCAGACCGGACTCAGCTCATGATTAACCGCATTATCCAGTGGTCGCTTCATAACCGATTTTTTGTATTGCTCGCCACCCTCATACTGATTGGGTGGGGATTCTATTCCGTCAGGGAAACGCCCATTGACGCCATACCGGACCTGTCGGATGTACAGGTGATCGTCAAGACCCCGTATCCTGGCCAGGCGCCCCAGGTGGTGGAAGACCAGGTGACCTACCCGCTCACCACCGCCATGCTGTCGGTGCCGGGCGCCAAAACGGTTCGGGGGTATTCCTTCTTTGGCGACTCCTATGTGTATGTGATCTTCGATGACGACACCGACCTGTACTGGGCTCGTTCCCGGGTACTGGAATACCTGAGCCAGGTAGCCGGGCAATTGCCCGATGCCGCCAAACCAGAGCTGGGGCCGGATGCCACCGGCGTTGGCTGGGTATACTCCTACGCCCTGGTGGACCGCACCGGCCAGCATGACCTTTCGGAGCTTCGGGCCATTCAGGACTGGTTCCTGAAGTTTGAACTGCAAACCGTGTCCGGGGTATCCGAGGTCGCCAGTGTTGGCGGCATGGTCAAGCAGTATCAGGTGGTGGTGGACCCGGACCGGCTGCGCGCCCATAACATCACGCTGCAGCGTATTCATGCCGCCATCAACAGCGCCAACCAGGAAACCGGGGCATCCGTCGTGGAAATGGCCGAGGCGGAATACATGGTGCGGGTCACCGGTTACCTGCAGAACGAGGACGACCTGCGCCAGGTGCCGCTGGGTGTCAACGATAATGGCAAGCCCTTGTTGCTCAAGGATGTGGCGGATATCCGGCTGGGGCCACAAATGCGCCGGGGTATCGCTGAACTGAATGGAGAAGGCGAAGTGGCCGGCGGTATCGTGGTGATGCGTTTTGGCGAAAACGCTCTGGCTACCATCGAGGGTGTTAAACAACGCCTGGAGGAGATCAAGGGCAGCCTGCCGGATGGCGTTGAAATGGTGCCCACCTATGATCGTTCCACACTGATCAACAATGCGGTGGACAATCTCTACAGCAAGCTGCTGAAAGAGTTTCTGGTGGTGATCCTGATCTGCGCGGTATTCCTGTTTCACCTGCGCTCTTCCCTGGTGGTGATCGTGAGCCTGCCGGTGGGCATTCTTGCTGCGTTCGTGGTGATGCACGCTCAGGGTATCAACGCCAACATTATGTCCCTCGGCGGCATTGCCATCGCCATCGGTGCGATGGTCGACGGTGCCATTGTGATGATTGAAAATGTCCATAAACACATGGAGCGGACCCCGTTGACACCGGAAAACCGATGGGCCGTGATGTATAGGGCCGCCGGTGAAGTGGGGCCCGCGCTGTTTTTCTCGTTGATGATCATCACCGTGAGCTTTCTGCCGGTGTTCACGCTGGAGGCTCAGGAGGGCAAGCTCTTCGCACCCCTGGCGTTCACCAAAACCTATGCCATGGCTGCGGCTGCCGGGCTTGCCATTACACTGGTACCGGTGCTGATGGGCTACTTCATTCGTGGCAAGGTATTGCCGGAGCACCGCAATCCCATTAACCGGCTGCTGATCTTCCTGTACAGCCCAGCCATTGACTGGGCTTTGCGGCGGCCCGCCCTGATGCTTGCCGGTGGCCTGATTGTGCTGATCATCGGCTTCTGGCCCGCCAACAAGCTGGGCAGTGAGTTCATGCCCCCCCTGGATGAGGGGGACCTGATGTACATGCCCACCACCTATCCCGGCATCTCCATTGGCAAGGCCCGGCAGATCCTGCAACAGACCGATAAGCTGATTGCCAGTATTCCAGAGGTTAAAACTGTGTTCGGCAAAATCGGCCGCGCTGACACGGCCACCGATCCGGCCCCGCTGACCATGATTGAAACCTTTATCCAGTTTAAACCCCGGGACCAGTGGCGCCCCGGCGTAACGCCGGAATCCCTGCGCCGCGAGCTGGACAGGACCGTCAGGCTTCCCGGTCTCACTAACGCCTGGGTCATGCCGATCAAAACCCGTATTGACATGCTCTCAACGGGCATCAAGACCCCGGTGGGCATCAAGGTGGCCGGCCCGGACCTGAAAGTGATCCAGGGCATAGGGGAAAAGCTAGAGCGGGTGTTGACTGACATACCGGGCACAGCCTCTGCGTTTTCCGAGAGGGTGGCCGGCGGACGTTACATCAAGGTGGATATCCAGCGGGAGGCTGCCGCCCGTTTCGGATTGAATATCGCAGATATTCAATCCGTGGTACGCACTGCGATTGGCGGCATGAACGTGGCCAGTACGGTGGAGGGCCTGGAGCGCTATCCCATCAATCTGCGTTATCCCCAGGGCTACCGGGATTCGGTGGAGCAGATGCGCTTACTGCCCATAGTGACGCCCGGTGGACAGCGTATCGCGCTGGCCGACGTGGCGGATATCCGGGTCGACAGGGGGCCGCCCATGATCAAATCGGAAAATGCCCGCCTCAATGGCTGGACCCTGGTGGACATTGCAGGCCGGGATCTTGGTAGTTGGGTCAAAGAGGCTCAGTCGGTGGTGCGGGAGCAGGTGGACCTGCCTGCCGGCTACTCCCTGACCTGGTCCGGCCAGTATGAGTACATGCAGCGTGCCAAGGAGCGCCTGACACTGGTGGTACCGCTGACGCTGGCGATTATCGTGATCCTGCTGTACCTGAATTTCCGCAACATGACCGAGGTGGGTATTATAATGGGCACCCTGCCGTTCGGTATGATTGGCGGCATCTGGCTGATGTACCTGCTGGGCTACAATCTGTCCGTGGCTGTTGCCGTTGGTTTTATCGCCCTGGCCGGAGTCGCCGTGGAAATCGGTGTGCTGATGCTGGTGTACCTCAACCAGTCCCTGCACAACGCCCTGGAGGCCGTCGATCATCAGCCCGGGAAACTGTCGGCGGATGCCCTGCGCCAGGCGATCAGCCACGGGGCTGCGCAGCGGGTGCGCCCGATCATGATGACCTTTGCCGCCATCGTGGCTGGCCTTGTACCCATCATGCTGGGCGGCGGCACTGGTTCGGAAGTGATGCAGCGGATCGCCGGGCCGATGATTGGCGGCATGGTTACTACTCTAGTGCTGACGCTGCTGCTGATTCCGGTGATTTTCTACCTCTGGCAGCGTGCGCGGTTGAAGAAGCTCGCCCAAAAAGGAGCGAACCAATGATTCGACGCAGTGGAATTTACGCCGTTCTGGCGGTATTCGTTTCCCTTTCTGCCCCCGCAATGGCTGAATCGCTGGAAACGGTGGACCAGTGGATTGCGGAGGCCCTGGATAGCAACGCCACCCTGAGTGCGCAGCGAGCCGCCATCGAGGCAGCAAGGGCCGAAGTGGAAGGCTCGGATGCCTGGGCGGATCCTGTCGTAAAGTACGGTATTGCACCCGAAACTCTGGAGGGCCCTAATGTGGTCGGGCACCGGTTTGAGGTCAGTCAGAAGCTGCCCTGGCCGGACCAGTTATCCGCGTCCCGCGGAGCCGAGGAGGCGGGTGTGCGTGCCGCAACCCAGGACACCCTCTGGCAGACCAGAAAACTGACGGCCTCGGTCAAGGAGGCCTATGCCCGTTTGTGGTATTCGCACCGGGCCATCGAGTTGCACTACGAGACTCGTGCGCTGGTGGAACAGCTAGCCGAGATTACCCGGCAACGACTGGAATACGGCGAGGCCACACAGAGTGAGTTGTTCAGGGTAGAGACGGAACTGGATACGCTGGACGCGCAACTGGTTGAGCTGCGGGCGGACCAGGCCAAGCTCTCCGCCAACCTGATCCCATTATTGGGGCGCCGTCCGCAACCCTCCGAATTGATGCTATCCCTGCCTCCTCGTATGCCAATGGCAGCGGACACCCTGACCGGAACCGAGCACCCGTTGGTTCAGGCCGCAGAGGCGCGGACCGCGGAGGCCCGGGCCCGACTGGACGTCGCGGAAGCCAACCGAAGGCCCGTGTTTACGGCCAATGCGGGCTACAATAGCTTGTTGGCTGACGAAAAAAAGCGCTGGACGGTAGGCGTTGGGATTCAGATTCCGTTTACGGGACAGCGACAGAACAGTGCCGTTCGCAGGGCGACTGCGGAAGTATCCCAACGACAGTGGCAGACCACTCAGGCCCATCGCGATCTGCGAGCGTCAATCGGCGACGTAAAGGCAGCCATTCAGGCAGGCTACAGCCGCCTTGAAATCCTTGACGAACGCCATCTTCCGAATCAACGCGCTCACTGGGAAGCCAGCCTGAATGAATTGGCCAGCGGTACCGGTGCACTGGAAGATGCCATAGACAGTGCACGGAAGCTTACTGGCGTAAAACTCACCCGGGAAACGGTCATCCGCGACCTGTTCAGTGCCAGGGCGCGATACGAAGCCTTGCAAACAACGCAAGCCACCGGCCTTTCAAACTAGAAGGGGATTCACCATGAAAGTATTGTGGGCGTTGCTATCCGCACAGAAAAAGTAGATCAACTGCCATGTGCCCGTATCCCCGGCGTATTTGTCGTCATTGCCGATCACTGCGATTCCTGAGGGTTTCGAGACTGTTTCGCATGGGTTCCAGATCAAAACCTGCAGCCCCGGCTTTACCGATCAGGTCCGGGATAGGGTAGAAAGTTGCATTGGCAAGGGCCCATAAGTGAACGGCGCGCTTGCCAGTTCTTCGATGTCAGCAATGGCAGGTTGCGCCGTCACGCTGTAGTTCTGATCAAGCTGTTTGATATCCATTTAAATTCTCCTCTAATGCAGCCCGCCTTGGGGCGGGCCCGTGTCACGGTTGTTTTTCATGGGCCGGATATACCAGCGTCTAGTCAGGCAAACGGAACAGTTTGTTGACGATCGAATCGTAACTTTTGTGCGGGTCGCCGCCCTGAAAGTCAGTCCGGCCGCTGCCGCGGATCAACAACACATCGCCGGTGAATACGGCCTGCTGTTCCCGCGAATAAACAAAGGCTTGACCTGGAGCTGGCTCCAAGTAATACGCTTCTGTGACATTGTTGATATCCAACCAGCAAAGGATCCGTCCGGATCAGGTCAGGAGAGGCGCTATGAAACGCAATATTGTAAACCAAAGTTTATTGGTGGCTGCCGTGGCCATCTTTTCAGGACTGGGCCTTGTAGCCCCCGCGCTTGCCAATCAGAACGAGGCTGACCAGCCCAAAAAAAAGCCCAAGGCAGATTCGGATGAAGCCGTCATCCAGACGCTTTTAAGCGCCGGCCCCGAATCGGTTACCAAACATGCCACCGTGCTTTCCCGGGCGGGCAAGGTTCTACAACAGGGCAGCGGCGAGTGGGTGTGCCGCTTCGCAGGCCTGGCCGGTGACACACCAACCTGTCTGGATTCGCAGTCCCGAGCCTATTTCAAAGCCCGCTTCCAGGGTAAAACACCACAGGTTGATCGTATCGGCCTCACCTACATGCTGCATGGCATGACGACAGACACCGGCATGCAGATGCCCCCGCACGTCATGGTGATCGTTCCCGACCCGACCGATCTAAAGCAATTTCCCACTGCGCCGCAAAGTGGAGCGCCCTGGGTCATGAAGGCGAATACCCCGTACGCACATCTGATCATACCGGTTGGTGGGCTGTCGATGGGCGCAATCCCCCAGCCATCGGGCCAATGACCTTGATATGAACGCTAGCGCGGCATGGACAGTCGCGGCTGCGAACCATCTCAAATTGGGCAAATGAACCGGTTACAAAGGAGATTCCAGTGATGATACCCCTATGGTTGACGATACTCGCCTGGTCGGTTACCGGCATCGGGTTGCTATGCGCGCTGATAATTCTCGCCGACATTTATCTTGGCGGCTACCGGCAGCCGATGACCAGCTGGGAAGCGGTGTGGCCCATTACTGCGATCTACGCCGGTCCGCTGGCGCTTGTCGCCTATTACCGTTGGGGCCGCCCGGCCACGGCGCGATGGCAAAACCGTCATGGCGCCGCGCCCGACCAGGGCTTGGCCGTGATGGCCGCCCTGGAAACCATCCCCGGAGGCGCGGCATCGTTCATCGGCCATCTGATCGCCGTGCCGATCGTGGTGGGTACCGGAATCACGATCGCTGGCAAAGGCGTTTGGCCGATGATTCTGCTTATCGCCGCGTTCGCACTGCCGTTGCTGATTGCCTTCGAATACCGGTCGCTGACGCGGATGGGCCAGATCCGTTCGGCTGGCCTGCGGCTGCGGGTGGCGCTGAAAATATCCGCGCTAGCGATCATTGCGTTCGATATCGGCATGGGTGTCACGATGCTGATTGTGGCCTTTGTGCTGGGCTATCCGCCCACCACCATCGCGTTCTGGTTCGTCATGTGGGGTGGGTTGCTTCTGGGTTTCATGACCGCCTACCCGATGGTGCGCTGGCTGCTCGGGCGAGGTGTCACGACGCCGGCGGAGTCGGTATAGGTTTCCGGCCTGGTCCGCTAGCGTCAATCGAACTCTCAAAGGAAATTACATGTCACATGACTCCCTCGCGAGCGTAACCATTCATCACGAACGGGAGCGTTTGCTGCGGATGCTCGCGCTCGCCACATTCTTCATTTTTTTCCAGGCATACATGGTGGCGCCGATCATACCGGCGCTCGCGGATGCATTCGCAACTTCGGCACACACCGTGGGCTTTGTAGTGCCGGCGTATTTGATTCCTTATGGCATCGCCACCCTGGTGTTCGGCCTGCTGGCCGATCGGCTCGGTGTTCAGCGCGTCATGTTCGCGTCCCTGGCGATGTTCTCGCTCCTCACAGCGCTCACGGCCACTGCCGTATCCGTCGAACAGATGGCGCTATGGCGCGTGCTGACCGGACTGGGGGCCAGCGGCGTGGTACCGCTTGCGCTCGTGCTTGTCGGACAGCTGTTTCCTTACGAGCAGCGCGGGCGGCCACTAGGCTGGTTATTTGCGGCTATGGCCGGCGGTATGGCGTTTGGCTCACCGCTTGGCTCGATATTGGTGCCCATTATCGGCTGGCGAGGGCTTTTCCTGGCTGTCGGCGCAACCGGGGGGATAGTTCTGCTCCTGCTTTTACCCTATCGGCGCCTGATCGCCGGCGCAATGCAGCCGGTAGGCGGCACACTCGGTGACCTGATGCGCGGCTATTTGGGCCTTTTGAGCACCGCACGCGGCCAGCGCACCTATGGCTATGTTTTTGTGAACTCGATGTTTCATTCCGGCGTGTTCACCTGGCTGGGTGTTTACCTTGAACAACGCTACAGTCTCGGGCCGGTCGGCATCGGTCTGGCATTGCTTGGCTACGGGGTGCCCGGTTTGTTGTTTGGCCCGCTGATTGGCCGCGCTGCAGACCGATGGGGTCGCGCGCGATTGTTGCCAATCGGGCTCGGCTTGAGTGCGTTGGCCGCAGCGGGCCTGCTGTTCGATTTTCCGGTGATTCTCGCGCCGATCATCGCGATGCTGCTATCGCTGGGCTATGACGCGACACAGCCGTTGTTTGCCGGCATCGTCACCTCGCTCGGCGGCAAACGGCCCGGCCAGGCGATGGGTTTGAACGTGTTTACCCTGTTCGTGGGTTTTGGCCTGGGCAGCCTGATTTTCGGCGAAGTTCTGCGCTTTGGCTTCGGGACCGCATTGGCGCTGTTTGCGGCGATTGAATTGATACTCGCCCTGGGTTCGATCCGGTTGTTTCGTTCCGAAATGCCGGGCGAAGCAAAAATACGGCGCTGACTAAATAGCTCGCTGGCATAGATCGGGCATTGACCTTGAGCGGACTCCAGGCTCCAGGATTTTAGCGCCATGTTCCATGCGGCTATTCTGGCTTGTTATACACCTCATGTGGCAGCGCACCGATAGCTATTTTTTGTGAAATTCAGCTACTGATTTGAAATTCAACGCACTTCAACTGTTCCGACAGCGACCAGGGAGGAGCAATGTCTATACTGGATTCACTAACGCAAGGTTTATTGATTGGTCTGGGCCTGTTCTATAAGGCGCTGTGGCCGATCCTGCTGGGCGTACTGATAACCGCCCTGATTGAGACTCTGATTGATCAGGAGCGACTGGCGGGCATTCTGGGCGGTCGCGACCTGTTGAGCACGGGGAAGGCCACGGCCGCCGGTGTGGCCAGTTCCGCCTGCACTTTCGGGGCTCTGAGCATCACACAGACGCTGTTCAAAAAGGGCGCCTCCGCAGAGGCCTCGTTCGCCTTCAGCTTTGCTTCAACCAACCTGGTCATCGAGTTGGGCATTCTGATCTATGCCATATTGGGCTGGCCGTTTTTGGTGGCCGAGCTGCTGGGTGGCTTTCTACTGATCAGCATCATGTACGTATTGGTACGACTGACCTTGCCCGAGCAGCTATTTGAAGAGGCACGCACCCGCCTTCGTGAACAATTCCGGGAAGACCCAGCGCCGGTGGCCTTCACCCGGAATGTCACGGCGAAGGGCGACTGGCGCAAGCAATTGACGACAACCGATGGCTGGCGACGCATCGCCCACAATTATTTCCATACTCTGGGCAAAATTTACAAGAGCGCTCTGTTCGGTTTCCTGATCGCGGGGTTCATCGTCGCGCTCGTACCGCCGGCGTTTTGGACCACATTGTTCCTGGAACCAACCGGGTTGGTCGGCATCGGTGAGAACGCCGTCATGGGTGTGCTGGCAGGCGTGGCAAGCTTCATAGGCTCGATTGGCAACGTGCCCTTCGCCGCCGCCCTGTGGGCCTCGGGGGTGTCGTTCGCCGGGGTGATCGCCTGTATCTACGCGGATCTGATCACCGTGCCGATCATGAATCTGTGGAGGAAGTTCTTTGGCTGGAAAGCCGCCATCTACATCTTTATCGTCTTTTTCGTAACGATGGTAAGCAGCGCGGTACTCATGGAGCTTTTGTTCAGCAAACTTGGCTGGATTCCACCACGCCTCAGCGCCGAAGGGCTCATGAGTTTTCTGGAGGTTAAATTTGACCTGACCTTGGTGATGACAGTGCTTTTACTGCTTGGTACCTTTATTCTACAGATGCTGAGGTATCCAACGTCGAACCGCTAGTTGGGCTGGCTTTTACCCTCGTAGTGAGAGTGACACTCACGAATGCATTTGAAGCAGTATGGTCATTCAAGCATCCTCAATATTGAAGCGCTGCGGGGGAACCCCTTGATAGTGGTACGCTTCTGTTTACTCAACGAAGATTAAGTCCGGATTTGAAAGATGATGAAAATTGGCCAGGTCGTGCAGGCGTTGGCCATAAGCGCCGATACCCTGCGTTACTATGAAAAAATCGGGCTGATGCCCGGGGTTCACCGCAACAACGGTGGTGCGCGCTTATACAGCGACAAGGATCTTTCCCGTTTGCGATTTATTAAGCGGGCACAAAAGATGGGTTTCAGCCTGGATGAGATCGCTGGCCTTCTCAGCTTTCGGGACAATTCCAAAAATGCGAGACCCAATGTACAGAAACTGGCTCGTCTTAAGTTGGCCGAGATTGAACATCACCTGTCCGAGCTGGAAGCATTGCGAGATGAGTTGCGTTTGCTGACCAACCTTTGTGGAGCAAGTACTGATGGTTGCCCAATACTCGAATCGTTTGAACGGGCATATGGCTCCTGATACGTAAGCGCTCCTCCTGCCATCCTCACCCAGCACGATCACGCTCTTGCGGTTAATCTTGTGACGATTCCCAGCAGCGGATCTGATCGATTCCTCGGTATCGGTCGCAGGGCGAACCGGTCTGAACGTAGGGAGTGTTCTGTGCTGCCTGGTATTAAGGCAGAAATTGGGTTTCAGCTATGAACAACTGGCCTTTCACTTGTCGGATTCAGTGACCTATAGAACCTTTAGGGGGTCACCATGAAACGATTACTGGCAATGCTATTCACTGATCCTGTTACCCGGAGTTGGGCTAGCGGCCCCTGAGGCCAGGTTCTGGGCGACATGGCAGTCCTTCACATTACCCCGATGTCATCCGCGTAGCGCTTGATTTTAGAATCGATATATCTTTAAATACGAATGAAAATGATTAACATTTAAATTATATTGATTGCGGAGTTTATGTGCTGACAGTTAACCAGACGCGCCAGAAGGTCGCCCAGGGCCGCTCGGCGTATGGACTACTTAACGCTGTGCCAACACCATGGATGGTAGAGATGATCGGCCATGCCGGCTATGACTTTGTCGTACTGGACACCGAGCACATGTCCACGAACCCGGAGTCCCTCGAACACATGATTCGCGCCGCCGAGTGTGCCTCCGTCACACCTCTGGTGCGCGTGCCGGGGGTTGATCGTGCTGCGATTGCCCGGGCTCTGGACAGTGGTGCACAGGGGATCGTTGTTCCCCGTATCCGCAATGCCGAAGATGCGCGTGACGTTGTTCAGATGGCACGTTACGCGCCGGCAGGGCAACGTGGTATTACCGGCGGCCGGACAACAGGTTTCGGAACCCTCCCGCTGAAAGACTACCTCAGGCAGGCCAACCAGGAAGTCCTCATTGTGCTCATGATTGAGGATCAGGAAGGCATCGACAACCGCGAAGCCATCCTGGGTGTTCCCGGTGTTGACTGGGTGCTTCCGGGAGCGGTCGATCTGTCGCAATCACTGGGCTGCCCGGGTGATCCGTTCCATTCGTCTGTCAATCACGCCATCGCGGAACTGGCAGCGAGTTGCCGCGGGCGTCCAGTGGAATTTTGCGCTTTGCCCCGAAGTCCTGACCAATTAACGGAATGGCAGGAGTGGGGAGCAAGAGCCTTTCTCCTGGGAGAAGACCGCAGTCTGCTCTTTAAATACCTCAAGTCCCACCTCGCGACCTGCCGTGCCGAGTCGAGCCCGCCGTCTCCCTGAGGCAACCATTCTCCTTCAAGCCTGACAAGAGTTTTCCTATGCGCGATACCGTACTTTTTCTTGCTCATGTTCCAACGGAAGCCCTGAATCGGGGATTCCTGCCAGCTGCCCGGTCGATGGGGCTGAAAGTGATCCTGCTGACAGACCAGGCGGCGACTCACCACCACTATTTCAGTCAACCGGGCCTTCCCGCCTATCCGGAACAGATTCTCCAGTGTGATGTATTTAATCCGCTGTCTGTTCTCGATCTTCTCTCAGAACTCCCGGCCCCCGTGGGCGTGTTTTCCAACAGCGATCACCTGCAGACGGTGACTGCCCTGGCCGCAGCCTACCTGAATCTGCCGGGCAAAGACTGGCAAACCTGTTACCGGGCAAAAAACAAGGCAGCCATGCGCCAGTACCTGAAAGCGCTCGATGATGGCGCATGCTGGTTCAGGGCTGTGAATGATCAGACCTCCCTGGGGAAGGTGATCGACGACGTTCCATTCCCGTGTATTGCCAAGCCCCGGGAGGGGGTTGCCAGCCTCAACGTCAGGCGCCTGGACAATGCTGCGCAACTGCAATCGTTCTGTGATCAGTTCTGGCAGGAACAACCCGGGCAACCCCTGCTGCTGGAAGAGTTTCTGTCAGGCCCTGTTCACACTCTGGAAACCATTGGGGACGGAAACAGCCTGATTGCGCTCGGAGGATTTGAAGTGCGGCTTTCCGAGCCTCCCCATTTTGTCGAACTTGAAGCGGCGTGGGTGCCTTACCAGCCTGAAAGGCCTCACCTTCAGGAGATGTTCAGGCAGGTACGGCGCTTCGGTGTGGGCCTTGGCTCCTGCCATTCCGAATTTGTGATAACAGACAATGGGCCAAGACTTATCGAGATCAATTACCGAACGGTGGGGGATGGCCGCGAATTCCTGCTTGACCGCATGACGAATCATGGACTGTTCCATGCCATCCTTCAGGCCCATGTTGGCAACCCTCTTGAATTATCCCCGCCCACGCAGGCGGCGCAGATACGCTACCTCAGTGCTTCTACCAGCGGGCGGGTTCGCCGTTCAGCTCCTGAGCGCAGGGAGCCGTGCGGTGACGGCATTGCCGAGTTTGAGCCGTTGAGGGAAGTGGGTGATGACGTCCGGTTGACCCACTCAAACAAGGACTACCTGGGTGTGTTGCGGTTGTTTTCGAGCGATCCCTCCCGGGTGAAGAATACGTTGGCCGAATGGGCCACCGACCTTGAAGCAGAGTGGGAGATAGGCTGATGACCAGGAACACCGCTCTGTCTTCAACAGACCCCGGGCAGTATCTGACCCAGAGGCTGGTCGATGCGCTGATCCGCGAGGACGTGGCCGGCTGCCAGAGTGATTCTCAGGCAGTTGGGGTGGACAGCGTGCCTGGCTCACCGGGAGCGCCGGCGACCTGGTTACGGTGGACGCTGGCGCAGGGCATCCTGTGGTTGCCGGTCAATCCCGCAACCTTCATGCAGCGTTGGCAGTGGAGTGGCGACCCGCTCATCTGGCAGTCCGCAGACCAGGCCGGAAGCGTGTCAGAAGTGAATCACTACGAACAGGTTTTGGCGTGCCTCACTGCGGACGAACACGATGACTCCGGGGGGCAGTTGGAGGTCTATGCCGATGAGTGCAGAACGGCGGAGTCTCACGCCTCCTTCTGCCACGAGGAGCGGTCCAGGTGGTTTGACGAAATCCGCCATCAGGGGCAAAGCTGGAAGGATTTTCCCCGGCTATCCGAACGCATGCTCCACTTCGATCGCCTCGCGGCCTTCCTCGATCATCCGTTTTACCCCAGTGCCCGCGCCAAGAGTGGTTTTGATAAGGCGGCACTGGCGGCGTACGCGCCTGAATTTGCCCCGCGTTTCCGGTTACGGTGGCTTGCCGTCCCCGGCCCGGAAGTCACTGCGGTGGGAGAGCTCCCGGGTTGCTGGCCGGATTTCAGCGAGGTAGGGCTGGATAACCGGCTTGCTGACAGCCACTACTTGTTGCCGGTGCACCCTCATCTCTGGGACACCGCGCTGAGTGACTATCTGTCGAACACAGAAATCGGTGCCAGCGTCATCCGTGCGCCAACGCCTGCGCTTTGGGTTCAGCCAACACTGTCGGTACGAACCCTCCAGCTTGAGGCGGCGCCGGAGGTCCACGTGAAAGTCCCTTTGACCATTCGCACACTGGGCAACCGGAACATTCGAACGGTCAAACCGAGCACGCTTTATGATGGTCATACGGTTCAGCAAATCCTGCAGGAGATAGCCGGCAAGGACCCGGTCCTAAAAGGGACCTTTTCTGTAACCGACGAATCCTCAGGCCTGCACGTTGGCGATCTGCCCTGGCTGGGCTGCATTGTACGCCGGTTTTGCGGGTTTTCTGACCAGCAGCAGATTGTGCCCGTTGCCTCCCTGTTAGCCGACAGCCCGGACGGTCGCTGCGTTGCCCAGATGATGGCGGACGAGTTCAATAGTGGCGACCTGACGGAGTGGGTGCGTCAGTACGTTGCCTTAACGCTGACGGTGCACCTGCGACTGTGGCTTGTCTACGGCGTTGCACTGGAATCCAACCAGCAGAACTCCATGGTGCTGCTCACGCCGGGGCGGCCACCGCAGCTGCTTTTCAAGGACAACGACGCCCCCAGGCTGTGGCCAGACAGGCTATGCGGCCAGATGCCGTCCATGGAGTCAAAAGTCGCGCAACTCCGGGATCAACGCATCCTGGTCAATAATGAAACACCCCTGGCGCAGATGTTTACCACCATCACCCTGCAACTGAACCTGGCGGTTATCCTTGAGGGTCTGGCCGCACGGGGGCTCGGATCAAGGGGCCACTGGTATAAGGTGCTTCGTGAAGAGGTGATCAGCGTCCTCGATCAGCTTGACGAAGAGGGCGTCAATACTCAGCCAGCGCGCAAGGTGCTGCTGGAGGATCGCCAGCTTTATACCAAGTATCTTCTCAGGGCAGGCAGCCTGGAAAGCAAGTCCCGCACCGGCGCCGCTGACATCAATAAATTCTATGGCAAGCTGGCTCCAAACTTTCTCGGGCAGGAGTCATGAGCCAGTCTGTTCTGCCGGTGATCCTGCTCAGCCACTTTACCGCGGCCTTGGTGGCGCTGGGGATGCCACCATTTTTTGGGCTGATCCTGACCGACACATTTGCGGTTGAACACACCGTTTGGGTGGGCTGGTTCTATATTATCCCGACGGTTTGCACGGCGTTGGCGGCGCCGTTCTGGGGAAGAATAGCGGACCGTTTCGGCCGCCGCTGGTCGCTGCTGCGGGCCCAGATTGGTCTGGCCGTGGCCTTCGTAATCGCCGGATTGGCGCCGGGCGTGGTCACCTTTGCCATGGCACTGATGGTTCAGGGCTTTCTGGGTGGAACCTTTGCCGCATCGAGCGCATACCTTTCCACCGTTGCTCGCGGTCAAAACCTGACCCAGTCACTGAACTGGATGCAGGGCTCGGCCAGGTCGGCCATGATACTGGCGCCCATCCTTTTCGGTTTCTTCATGACCTGGGTCCCAGCCCAGCGTCTGTACCTCTATATGGCCATCCTGCCTCTTCTGTCGGCACTGCTGGTATGGAAGCTTGCTCCGCCAGATCCGGTTTCGGGTGGGCCTGGTGGCCAGAAACATTCCCGTGAAAGGGTTTCGGCATCCGCCAGTTGGCTGCGGTTGAGGTTGCTTTACTTCGGTTTCAATTTCGCGCTGGTGGCCAGTTTTCCCTACTTCATTCCCTGGACCCAGGAACGAACGGGTAGTACCGCCGCTATGGCCGGAGTTCTCTACAGCCTCCCTCATGCCATCTACCTGATTATTCTGGTCAGCCCGCTGCGACGAAGCGTGTTTTTCGGTAACCCGTGGACCTTGCCCGCGGGCCTGACACTGTTCGCACTGTCCTACGTTATTCAGGCGACGGCCGGAACAACGGCCGCCATTCTCGCCGGACGATTGGTCATGGGGCTGGGCATGACGACCTGTCTTTTTGCCCTCAACGCCGAAACCGCACGTCTCACACGAACGGAAAACGCGGGCCAAAGCTTTGGCGCCCTTGACAGCGCTGGTAAATGGGCCGGTGTCGCGGCCGGTGTACTCGCGGGTGTCGCCGCGGGTATGAGCAACCAGACCGCGCCACTCTGGCTGGGCGCCGCGGTGACCCTTCTTACCATCACCCTGAGCTCCTACCGGGCCAACACCCCCGCCATCGACCATCATGAACGCTTGAAGGAGGAATAGAGTCATGTCATTGACAGCTTCACATCATTATTTCAGGGATCAGCACTGCGACTATCAGGCGGACCAGGCCAGCATGGAGGCCCTGCTGAATTGTTATTGCCGGGATATTGCCGAGCCCTCCGGGGAGCTGTCTGTTCAGGGCGGCGAAAGGAGCCGGTCCTGGCCACAGGGGCTTCGGGTTCGCCTGGCGCTGGAGCCTGCCAGTGTACTGCACATCGGCTTCCCCGATTCCGAAGACTCCCTGCTGGTTCTGGTTGCAGGAGGCTCACGAACGTGCAACTACCGCTACCTGTCTGCGCCATACTACAAGTCTGCGCTCAGGGGATGGCGGGTGCTGGGGCTCGAGGAATTGGGCCGGATACTGCTTCATAAAATGTCGCAGCGTTTCGAAGAGCCTTTCAACAGCGAGCTCTACCGGCAGATTCTTCTCAGCCGGAACGTCATGCGGAGCATTCTCGAATACACCCGCGTTCCCGCCGATTGGGGGCAGGGGCTGGACGCCTTCCGCTGGTCTGAGCAATCCCTGAGTTTCGGGCACCGTTACCACCCGGCACCAAAATCCAGGGAAGGGTTCGACCCGGAGGATATCCTGCAATATTCCCCGGAAATGGGCGCGGGGTTTGCCCTCTATTACTTCGCGGTTCATCCGGGCGATCTTCGCACCCGCGGTGACATTGCCGGGCCGGCCTTTGGGTCAGATGCGAGCGTAGGGCTCGACCTGCCCGACGGATGGGTCACGATCCCTGTGCACCCCTGGCAGGCACGCTACCTCATGCGCCTGCCCATCGTCTGCAGCGCTATCCGCTCAGGGCGGATCTTACCACTGGGGCAGGCCGGCCCACGGTTCTACCCAACAGCGTCGGTTCGAACGCTTTACCAACCGGGCAACCCCTATTTCCTGAAATTCTCAACCCATGTCCGGCTGACCAACTGCATTCGGAAAAATGCCGTCTATGAACTGGAAAGCGCCGTTGCCCTCTCTGCAGCCCTCAAGGCTCACCTTGCGCCTTCACTGGCGCGGTGGCGCGGATTCCGTCTACTGTACGAGCCAGCCTACCAGACCCTTGATTTTGCCGATCACCCCGAGCCTGACCGCCGGAGCATCGCGGAGGGTTTTGGCGTTATTATGCGGGACAACCTCGAACAGTATCTGGACGCAGGCGTAACACCCGTGCTGGCCGCCGCGCTGTTCAGCGACGACCGCTTCGGTCGCTGCCCGGCCACGGAGGCCGCCGGAACACTGGCTGCCGCCACCGGCGTCAACGAACAGGACGCCAGAATACGATGGTTTGAACAGTATCTCGCCTTACTCATCCCTCCGCTCTTTGAGTCGCTGTTCCATCATGGTGTGGTTTTTGAACCACACCTTCAGAACGTGGTGGTTGGTATTCGGGAGGGATACCCCGTTCAGGTCTTTGTTCGTGACCTGGAGGGAACAAAACTGGTACCGGGCCGATGGTCAGGAGGGCTGCCTGATACCCTTGATGAACAAACGCTGGCGTCCGTTCATTACAGCCAGGACAAGGCCTGGAAGCGGATCGCGTACTGTCTGTTGGTGAACCACCTGTTCCAGGCCGTGGCCTGCCTCTCCCGGGGGGAGAACCACATCGAACTCCGGTTGTGGGACGCGCTTGCCAGTGAAGTGCGCAACTGGCTCGCAGGCACCGACGATCCCTGGGCGGCCGATGTTCTGGGCAGGCTGTTGGCCGGCGAGCCCATTCCGAACAAAAGCAACCTGATGACCCGCCTTTTCAAGCGTCCGGATCGTGAGTCGCAGTACACGTGGGTACCAAACCCGCTGGCGATGACTCTACCCCGAGCCGTAGACAGCAGGGGAGGGCAGTGCAATGCCTGAAGTACCTGTTTCCGTTCAGCGAGCCATCAAGGAACTGAAAGGCCAGGACAGTGACCCGCTGTGCGCCTACGTGTATGACCTGCCTGAGCTCCGTCACCGGGCGCAGGGCATCGTCGAGTGTTTGCCGCCCGGTTGTGAGATGTTCTATGCCGCCAAAGCGAATCCCGCCTTACCGGTGCTCGGCGCTTTGGCGCCCTTTGTACATGGCTTCGAAGTGGCGTCTGGCGGTGAGCTGGACTGGGTGCGCCGACATTTTCCAGACACGCCTGTGATTTTTGGTGGTCCCGGCAAACTGGCATCCGATCTGGAAAAGGCCATCGATCAGAACGTTGAACTGATCCATGTGGAAAGCCTGCTGGAATTGCAGCGTCTGTGCGACATTGCCGGCCGCAGGCAGGTTCACCAGGACATTCTTCTGAGGATCAATCTCGAACTGGCAGACACACCCTCTACACGTCTTACCATGGGCGGTGTGCCTACGCCCTTTGGCATGGAAGAAGCCTGTATACCAGACGCACTTGCGTTGCTCGGGCGGCAGGACAGAGTCAGGCTGCGCGGCTTTCACTTTCATCTGATGTCGCATCAACTGGATGAGAAACGCCACCTCGGGTTAATAAGACACTATCTGGAAACCGTCCGTGCGTGGGAATCCAGGTACGACCTGACGATTACCGAGATAAATGTCGGGGGCGGAATCGGGATAAATTACACCCGGCCCGACCAGCAGTTTGACTGGTCGGGGTTTTGTTCCGGCCTGGATGAATTGCTTCAGGTTTACTCGGGTCGCGCCTGGAAAATCCGGTTCGAGTGTGGTCGTTTCATAACCGCGCCCTGTGGTTTTTATGTTGGCGAAGTCCTGGACGTTAAACGATGCGGCGAAGAATGGTTTGCCATCTGCAGGGGCGGCACCCACCACTTCCGGACTCCGGCGGCCCAGGCCCACGATCATCCGTTTGACATTTTGCCCACCCACGACAGGGAGGCTGCCGCCCCAGTCGTCGCCAATCATTCCGTCACCCTGGTCGGCCAGCTATGTACTCCCAAGGATGTGTTCGCCCGCCGGGTTGATGTCGAGTCGCTCGGGGTTGGCGATCTGGTGGTTTTCCGTTACGCCGGTGCCTACGCCTGGAATATTTCCCATCAGGCGTTTCTGATGCATCCCCACCCAAAAGAACATTTCATTGAGTAGTCCGGGAAGCTGAACTTCAGGTAGGAATATTCAAATTTAATTGTAATGCGAATTATTATCAGTAAAATGCGCAATCAAATTTAATAACACGTGCTGGAGAATCCAATGTCGAAGTCCGAAGTTTCAACGCCACTGCGCCGCCATCGACTGTCTGTTGCCATAGCCATGCTCCCCGTGTCGTTTCTGGCTATTGGCTCGGCGTCCGCTTTGGGACAGGATCAGGCGGATGCGCCCGCCCAATTACCCGGAATCAATGTGACCGCCGACTGGCTGGGGCCACCGACCGAAGAGTCCGAGAAGACCTATACCGGGGCCCGCACAGTGGTAGAGGAAGAAGAGCTCCAGGCGACCGGAGCGCTGAATCTGGATGATGCCCTGCGCCCGGTTCCGGGGCTCACGGTGCTTGATGAAACTGGCACGGGCATTCTTCCCAACATCGGCGTGCGTGGTCTGAACCCGCTGCGCAGTGAACGGCTCCAGATTCTGCTGGACGGTTACCCGATTGCCATTGGCCCCTACAGTAATGTTGGCGTGTCACTCTTCCCCGTTACTCTGCCGAGTCTGGAAGCCGTGGATATCGTCCGGGGTGGCGCCTCCGTTCATTATGGCCCCAATAACGTGGGCGGCGTGGTGAATTTCGTCACCAAACCGATTCCGGCGGAAACCTCCCAGACCCTTCGTGAGCGGGTAACCATTGCGGAAGAAAGCGGCAATGTCTTTACCGATACCTATTACCGTGTTGGCGGCCGGGCGACCGACAAGCTCGACCTGCAGTTCCAGGCCAACGTCCAGCGCGGCGACGGATTTCGCGATCACTCCGATACCGAAGTGGATAACCTGATCCTGGACGCCCGCTATTACCTGAACGACCAGCATGAATTGGCGACGCAATTGCAATACTACCGCGTCGATGCCGAGCTGCCTGGCGCCCTGACACCGCAAGCCTACGAGCAGGACCGTACCCAGAGTCAGCGCCCACATGACGGATACGAAGCGGACATGAGCCGCGCAACCTTCACCTGGACCTACACGCCGGCCGACAACATGGAATTCCAGTGGCGCAACTTTGTGCACGATGCCGACCGCACCTTTTACTTCGGCCAAAACCTCAGCGGCACCGGCCACTGGGCGGACCCGGGGCTGGATTCCACCCATGTCGCGGATTCACCACGATTGTTCACGGTATTGGGCACGGAGCCGCGGCTTGCTATTCGCCACGGCCGCCACGACATCACCCTGGGTGCGCGGTTTGTCAGCGAGGATGTGGAGTTCGACGTTAATCGCCTGGAATTTTCCTCCGGTAACCGTTCCGTGGCGCGCGATTGGCACCTGGACACCCGGGCCATGGCATTTTACATCAGTGATACCGTGTCGTTCCTCAATGACCGCCTGACGGTGACACCGGGCCTGCGCTATGAAGATGTCGACATGGACTTTCGTGACAACCTCAGTGGCAACACCGAGGAAAACAACGCTGATGAGCTGCTGCCGGGCCTGACCGTAGGCTATCAGGCCTCTGATGATCTGTTTGTCTTTGCCAACAGCCAGCGCTCTCTGGTGCCGGTGCAGATTGCCCAGACCACCCGTGACGGTGCGGTTGCCAATGAAACCTCGTGGAACCACGAGCTGGGCGGCCGCCTGCAAGTCACCCCCGACCTGCTGTCTTCAGCAACCCTGTTCCGCATCGATTACGAGGATCAGATTCAGTTTAACCGTTCGACCAGTCGTTTCGAGAACCTGGGAGAAACCCGTCACCAGGGTATCGAGCTGGCAAACCGCTGGAACCTCAACAGCCAGTGGGAACTGGGCCTTGGCTATACCTTCCTCGACACCGAACAGCTGTCCGGTGACAACGAAGGCAACGAGCTGCCCAACGCGCCCACCCATAAGGTCAGTGCTGACGCGACATACAGCTACCAGGCCTGGGACACCAGCCTGAACTGGGTGTACGTCAGCGAAAGCTACAGTGATGCGGACAACACCGAAGAAGAAACCAGCAATGGCAGTGCCGGTGAGTTGCCGGATTACCATCTGGTTACGGCCCGGGTCGGTCGCGATTTCGCGGTTGGCGGTGATCGTGTGCTGAATCTTGGCCTGGCGGTCAACAACCTGCTGGATGAGGATTACTACTTCCGGGGCGTGGACGTCAGCCCGGTCGGCCGTGTGCCCCAGCCGGGCCGAAGCTTTATCCTTGAGGCACAGCTCGACTTCTGATGGCCTGCTTACGGAACCGGATCGCAACGATCCTGCTCGTTGTTTTGCTATCGCCTGCGTCAGGATGGGCGCAGGATGAGACTATCCGGTTGACGGATGACCGCGGGGAAACCCTGCGGTTGTCCGAACCGGCGGCCCGGCCTGCTGCGATTTCGACCTTTGGGGCAGATGTCGCACTGGCGCTGGAAACACTGCCGGTCGCGGTCACCGATTACGGACTTCAGGGCATGCCCGACTACCTGGCCTCACAGTTAGACGGGGTTACGGGGCTTGGCCCCCGACATCAGCCTAACCTGGAGGTACTGTCGTCGGTGCGGCCCGATCTTGTCATCGCCATTCGCCGTTATACCGAGAAAGACGGTGACCAGATCGAAGCCATCGCCCCGATGCTGGCCCTGGACCTGATCACGGTCCAGGACAGCCTGCGGGGGGTTGAGTTGGCGGGGCAGGCACTGGGTGCACCGGCGAAAGCCAGTGCACTCAACACCCGCTTTCTTGATCACGTTCAATTACTCGCGGACCGCAACAAACCAAAGGCTGCCGAGACGGTGGCGCTGCTGACCAGCGGTAGTGAAACTCCCTTCGTCTATTACGACCATTTTCTGCCAACGGCGCTGCTGGAGCGTCTGGGCTTCGATAATGTCGGGGGCCAGCCACCGAATCCTGACAGCGGCATCCCGCTGGGCTACCGGATCAGTCTTGAAGCCTTGCTGGAACTTAACCCGGATACCATTCTGCTGTTGCCCACCAGCCGTCAGCGCGCGTTCACGATGAACCCCATCTGGCCCTATCTCAAGGCCGTGCGCACGGGCCAGGTCTACGAAGTACCGCACTATTGGAAAGAAGGGGCCGGTCCGATTGCCCGGGAACGTATCCTGGACGACATACAGCGACTGCTGCTGACATCGGAACCCGACAAATGACGGGTTCCGATTCAGCCATACGCCCGATGGGCCTCTATGGAGCAGCGGTATTTCTCCTCGTGCTGCTGTTCTTCGCTGGCCTGATGGCGGGCTCCCGATGGGTGTCGCCGACCTCGTTGCTGTCAGCCATCGACGGTAGCAGCGACTTGCTGACGCGCATCACCGTGCTGGAGCTGCGGCTGCCGCGCAACCTGCTCGGTATTCTTGGTGGTGCGGCCCTCGGGGTTGCAGGTGCCGTGATGCAGGGTGTTACGCGGAATTCGCTCGCATCCCCGGGCCTCACCGGCGTGATTGCCTCTGCTGCCCTGGCGGTGGTGTCGCTTCGAACCCTGAGTTCGCCGGGTGCAATGTGGCTGCCGCTGATGGCCCTTGCCGGTGGGCTGCTCGGTGGTGCTTTGACGTTTGCCATCGCTGGCCGCCGTCAGCTTCAGCCCGAGCGCGTTGTACTTGCCGGTATCGCCGTCACGTCACTGGCTACTGCACTCACCACGGGTCTTCTGCTGGTGTCCGGGGCGGAGGCGGCGGAACTGTATTATTGGCTGGCGGGCAGCCTGATGGGGCGGGGCTGGCTTCAGCTCCAGATGGTGCTGCCCTGGCTGCTGCTTCCGCTCGGTGCCCTGATTGTGATGCAGAGACCCTTCCGCTTACTGCAACTTGATGATGATCTGGCGCTGGCCATGGGACTGTCGGTCGGCCGCTGGCGACTGATTTTTTTGCTGCTGGCCCTACTGCTGGCCGCCGCGCTGGTCGCTTTCACCGGCCCGATCGTGTTTATCGGACTGGTGGCGCCGCACATTGCCAGGCGGCTGGCCGGCAACCAGATCCAGCACTGGCTGCCCCTGAGTGCTCTGTTTGGAGGGCTGTTGTTGCTGGCGGCGGATATCCTGGCCCGGCAACTGGCCTTTCCCCAGGAGCTACCCGTCGGTATGCTGACGGCCCTTATCGGGGCCCCCTGGCTGATCTATCTGCTTAACTCGCGAACCTCACCCCGGAGCGCATAACGTGACCCATCCGGCTACGACAACGCCTCGGGCAGGCCGCCGTGGCATGCGGATTCCAGGCGCCGGCCCCGTTGCCCGGCTGCTTCTGGCCGGCGGGCTCAGTCTGGTTGTTGTCATTGTCGCGGGCGTCCAGCTGGGGGCGGTGGAGCTGACGTGGTCCCAGGTGTGGGCCGGGCTGACCGGTGACAGCACTCAACACGTGCAGCGAGTGGTCTTCGAATTACGGTTGCCCCGCACCCTGACCGGCGCCCTGATTGGTATTCATTTTGCCCTGTCAGGGTGGCTGTTACAGCTGCTTAGCCGCAATCCGTTGGCAGAAGCCGGCATTCTCGGCATCTCCGCCGGCGCCAGCCTGGTGGCGGTCGTCGCTTTTATAATCGGAGACTGGTTGGTGTCCAGTGCCGATCCCTACAACAATACGTCGTTTGCCCTTCAGTATTTGCCCCTGTTTGCCATGGCAGGCGGGCTGGTAACGGCGCTTGCGGTGTACTTTCTGGGTATGCGGCATGGCCAGCTGTCGCCGGTCAAAATGACGCTGACCGGTGCGGTCATTGCCGGTATGTTGCATGCACTGACCACCGGTGCGCTGGCATTCTGGGGCCACGCCCATACTGAACTGGTTGCCCAGTGGCTGGCTGGCTCACTTTACGGCGCCGAATGGCAGCACCTCCGCACGTTGCTGCCATGGACGCTTATTGGTCTGGTCGGTGTCGGCGTGCTAGTGCGTCCCCTGGAAGTCATGCAGCTTGACGATCAACACGTTCGCACCCTGGGCCTGGGGCTGAACCGCTGGCGCGCCTTTGCCCTGCTGATTGCCACCCTGCTGGCGGCCAGTGCCGTGGGCGTGGTGGGGCCGGTTGGCTTCATTGGTTTGCTGATTCCCCACATCAGCCGACGGCTGGCGGGGGCCAACCTTCCGGTCCAACTGGTGTTGTGTGTACTATTGGGAGCGGTGCTGGCGGTATTGGCGGATTTACTCGGCCGGACGCTGTTTACACCCTACGAAGTGCCCGTGGGTGTGGTTTCCGCCGTTCTTGGTGTACCGTTCTTTCTTTATCTGTTATCGCGACAACCCTGAGGCCGGGATTCTCCATGTTACGAACCGAGCAGCTCTCTCTTGCCTATGGCGACAAGCCGGTCGTGGACAACGTCTCGCTGGCCATTCCCGAGGGTGGGATTACCTGTCTGCTGGGCCCCAACGGTTCTGGTAAAAGTACCTTGCTGAAAAGCTTTGCAGGCCTGCTGCCGGTCCGGTCCGGTCAGGTCTACCTGGACGACCAGCCAGTTGACCAATGGCACCGGGGCAAACTGGCCCTCAGGCTCGCCATGCTGCCCCAGAAACCGATCGTTCCCGATGGCATTCGGGTTCAGGATCTGGTGGCGCTGGGTCGTTTCCCACACCGCAAATGGTGGCAGCGCAACCTCACCACCGACGACAACGCAACCCTCGATGCCATGGCAATGACGGGGGTCTCGGATCTGGCGGAGCGACCGGTAGAAGCGCTGTCCGGCGGGCAACAGCAGCGGGTATGGATCGCCATGGCCCTGGCCCAGGAAACCGACATTCTGCTGCTGGACGAACCCACCACGTTTCTGGACTGGGGCTACCAGCTGGAAGTACTGGAATTGCTGTCCAAGCTGAATCGGGAACACGGGCTGACGGTGGTGATGTCATTGCATGACCTGAACCAGGCCGCACAATTTGCCGACCGGATTGCGGTTCTGGCGGACGGCCGGCTCGAAACCATCGGCAGCCCCGGAGAGGTTATTACCGAGCCCCTGATCAACCGGGTCTTTCGGGTGCATACACACGTCACAACGGGGCGGGACGGCCGACCATTCTGTTCCGGATTTGCCGAGTCTTTCCGGGACAGCGGGACACCGAACCATCACGGTCTGATCCACGGGATGGCTGAGAATCAGACCACTTAATCCGGCTGCCACCTCCCGACCCGGTTGTCGGCAAAATTCACGCTCCACACTGCTCCATCATGGCCAACGGCAACTGCCATCGCCGTGTGGCCGGGGTTGCTGGGCGTCGTTCCGAATGCGGTGAGATAGTCGCCCTGAGCCGTGAATTTCTGGATCCGGTCATTGTAGAAGTCGGCCACAAAGACCTCACCGTTGGGCCCCAGGGCGATGGAGGTTGTGGTTGTGAACCAGCCCTTGAACGGCCCGTAAAGGCCGATGGCGAAGGGGCCTCCCCACTTGCGCAGAAAGTCGCCCCCGGTATTGAAGACCTGAACTCGATTACCGTAACCGTCTGCTACGTAGAGGACCGAATCCTCTCCGAGCGCCACATCGGTAGGATAGGTAAACTCCCCGGCACCCCTGCCTGTCACACCGGTTGTTCCCCACTGTTGTACGAAAGAGCCATCCGCCCGCAAATGCTGTACACGATGGTTATAAAAGTCCGCCACGAACAGATCACCGTTATCCGCTACGGCAACACCGCCCGGCGCATTAAACTGGCCGGGGCCCTTGCCCGGGCCGCCGATGACCTTCAGCGGTTCACCAGCCAGAGTGAACACCTGAATCCGGTCATTCATGTACTCCGGCACATAGAGTTTGTCGTTGTGAATGGTCAGGTTCATGGGGCGCCCGAGCTCACCGATCCCATCGCCGGGTGTACCGAATTCACGCTTGAAGTGCCCCTGGTGATCGAAAACCTGGATACGCCCGTTGCGGGCATCGGACACGAACACTTCGGTGTCTGTTACCGCAACCCCGGTGGGGTCGTTGAATTGCCCCGGGCCACTGCCTTTTTCGCCCCAGGTAAGCGTCAGCGAGTAGGGCGGTTCCTGGTTCCAGTTGATGGCTCCGCCCACGCAGCCAAGCAGGGTGAGAGCTGCCACCAGCCCGAGCGTAGTGTAGGCCAGCCATTGTCCAACCTTTTTCATGATGTCCTCAATCCCTAGAAATTGCGGCGAAAGCCAACGCGTACAATGTAATCGTCCTGAATGGCATCACCATTGGGATCTTCGGCCACCGGCAGTTGTACCGTGCCCTCGACGACCCAACGCCGGGTGATGTATTGCACGCCCGGCGCCAGCAGCCATTGGGTACCGCCGGAATTGGCATCGGTACCACTGCCAATCTCGTTGCGTTCGCGGTGAACGAAACTGGATTCGAGTAGTGCATAGGTAAAGCCTGGTGTGCCGGAAATGCCTTCAAGGCTAGGCGGCCAGATCCGGTATTGCAGTGAGGCGTCGAGACGGGTCTCGTCGCCGTGGGCGAAACCGTCGTGGCGCCCGTTTTCGCGATATAGTAACTGCGCGTCCATTTGGTACTGCAAAGTCTGATAGGTGGCCACCACGCCGCCAAACCCATCCCAGGCTCCGTCACCAACCTGCAATGGGCGTGGCAGTTCGCCGAAACGATCGCGGTCGTCACTGTCCCCGGTTGGTGCAGTGAGCCCGAAAATCGGCGCGACCCGGAAGGTGCCGCCGGTGAAGTCGTCCTGGTAAGCCGTGTAACGCCCGAACAGCGAGACGTCGCCGATGCCACCGGTATCGCGCTCAATCCGGCCCATGGGCGTGGTGACGTCCAGTGCCTTGTTGAAAAAGTAAGGGACGACGCCGAACACCGCGAGCTTCGAGGTTATGCCATAACCCAGGACACTGCCCAGAGCCTGGACCGAGACCTCGCGATCCATAGGCCCATCATCGGAACGCTCTCGTAAGACCAGTTGCTCCCGCCAGATGGTTTCACCCTGCGGCACGGGCAGAGCCGTGTTAAAGGTGTTGGGTGCGGCTTGTGCCGAAGGCACACCGGTCAGTACCAGGGCTCCGACCAGCAGGGACAAGCCGATTGACTGGTTGTTATTTCGCATCGCTGCCTCCTGTTTCGCCGTCGGCCTCTGAGTAGGAGCGCAGCGTGAAGCCGGCCTCTTCGACAGCCTGACGTGCCCGCTCCTCCGAGAGCGTCTTGCCCTCCTGAAGGGTGACATTCACAGTACTTTTCCCAACGTCCACCTCCACGCCGGTGACGCCATCCACTTTATTCAGACGTTTTTCGATGCCATAGGCACAGAAGGGACAGGCCAGGCCGTCCACGCCCAATACGTAGCTTTTGTCGGCGGCCAGCGCGGCAACGCTGAACATCAAGGTCGCTAAAACCAAGAAATATTTCTTTAACATGACGCGTCCCTCTGGTGAGATGAAGCTGTGTTTCAAGGGTAGACTCCGTACCAAGATACGGCGTTAAGGAATTACTCTGTCTTGTTCATGATGTTTGTGGAATAGCCCGCAGTTTGCTCCAGCGCATCAAATATGGAACAGCACTGCAACGGACCTTGACCGGGACAACGGTCCACAAGTGCCGCAAGTCCCTGGCGGATTTGTCGTAACTGGTCAATCACCCACCGCGTCAGCCACTTTGCCAATGGTCATGTCTGTCATGGCAGAACTCCCACCCAGTAGATCCGAATAATAAGAGTAGTGCCCGTACCACGGTACGGGGTCAAGAGTGCTGAACATTCCATAGGAGTGCAGGGCTTGACTCCGTAGCCGACTACGGAAGTATTTTGAAGATAGCCAGCAAAGTCATGAAAGGAACCGTCGTAATGTCAGAGTTGAAATCAGAGTCCAGAACCGGTCGCGGGTCATTAATCGCAGGTGGGGTCGCAGCAGTGCTCGCATCGGCTTGCTGTCTTGGCCCCCTGGTTCTGATCACCCTTGGTATTTCCGGCGCCTGGATTGGCAACCTTGCCGCTCTGGAGCCCTACCGGCCGTGGTTCATTGGTGCTGCTCTGGTGGCGATGGTCTTTGCCTGGCGTCGGATATACCGGCCTGCACAGGATTGCCAGCCGGGCGAGGTCTGCGCAGTACCGCAAGTGCGCTCCGCTTACAAGATCACTTTCTGGATCGTCGCGCTGCTCATACTGACCGCGTTGGCGTTCCCTTTCGTCTTACCGCTATTTTACTGAGAGGCAATGCACTATGAGAAAGTCCCTGATCACTGCCGTACTGTTTACGCTGTTCAGCATGCCTGCCTTGGCGGCGCAAAAGACGGTGACCTTGTCGGTTCCCGGAATGACTTGTTCGGCTTGCCCGATCACCGTCAAAGCCGCTCTCAAGAGGGTCGATGGGGTGAGTTCTGTGCAGGTCCGTTATGAGGAGCGTGATGCGACGGTTACTTTCGACGACGACAAAACCTCTGTCGACGCAATAACTCAAGCCACGACCAACGCGGGCTACCCGTCCACACTGAAACAGTCCGGGGCGAAACAGGAGTAGTGTTTATGAGTGATAACGATCTGCACATTACCGTGATTGGCAGTGGCGGCGCTGCCATGGCCGCCGCCTTGAAATCAGCGGAACGTGGAGCCCGGGTCACGCTGATCGAGCGTGGCACCATCGGTGGCACCTGCGTCAATGTCGGCTGCGTGCCCTCGAAGATCATGATCCGCGCCGCTCACGTGGCCCACATGCGTCGCGCCAGTCCGTTCGACGAGGGCATTGCCGCAGTCGAGCCTTCTATTCACCGGCCCCGGTTGCTGGCCCAGCAACAGGCCCGGGTCGATGAGCTTCGTCACGCGAAGTATGAGGGGATTCTCGAAGACAATCCGGCGATCACTGTCCTGCAGGGTGAGGCTCGGTTTATCGATGCCAATACATTGCAGGTTACCGGAGCTGACGGCACGGAAAGCGAAGTATGCTTTGACAGAGCGTTCATTGGTACCGGCGCGCGGCCAACCATTCCTCCGGTTCCGGGCCTGTCCGATACGCCGTACTGGACGTCCACCACGGCACTGGCCAGCGACACCATTCCGGAACGGCTGGTTGTCATCGGGGCGTCCGTCGTGGCAGTGGAGCTGGCACAGGCGTTTGCCCGGCTGGGCAGCGAGGTGACCATCCTGGCGCGTAGCCGGCTGTTTTCCCGTGAGGACCCGGCTGTTGGCGAGGCCATTGAAACCGCGTTCCAGGCCGAGGGTATCAAGGTTCTGAATGACACGCAGGCGAGCCAGATCCGCTATACCAATGAGGAGTTCGTGCTCGCCACAAACGTGGGAGAGCTGCGCGCCGATCGGCTGCTGGTGGCCGTGGGACGCACACCGAATACAGACAGACTGAACCTGGAGGCTATCGGCGTCGAGACTGCCCGCGGGGCGATTTTAGTTGATGACGGTCTGCGTACCACCGTGCCCGACATCTATGCTGCTGGGGACTGCACCGACCAGCCGCAGTTTGTCTATGTCGCCGCCGCGGGTGGCAGTCGAGCAGCAGTCAATATGACCGGTGGTGATGCACGGCTCGATCTCAGTGCCATGCCGGAGGTGGTCTTTACCGAGCCACAGATTGCGACCGTCGGTTTATCCGAGGCCGACGCCGAGGCAAGTGGCTACGTCACCGACAGCCGTACCCTGACCCTCGACAACGTGCCACGGGCCCTGGTCAACTTTGATACCGGAGGCTTCATTAAAATGGTCGCGGAACGTGAAAGCGGGCGGTTACTGGGTGTGCAGTCCGTGGCGGGTGAGGCCGGCGAACTGATCCAGACCGCGGTGATGGCGCTTCGTGCGCGCATGACTGTCAACGAGATTGCCGATGAGCTGTTCCCGTACCTGACGATGGTAGAAGGTTTGAAGCTGTGCGCTCAAACGTTTACCAAGGATGTCAAGCAACTATCCTGCTGCGCGGGATAAGGCAAGGCAACCCTTGGATAGCATGGGCAAATGCTCTATTAGTGACCTTGTTTGATGACGTAAACTGATGCCGTAGTCAACTACGGAGTAAGCCCGCATGGTGAATAAAGTAAATCCACTGACCATCGGTGGGCTGGCCAAGGCGGCCGGTGTCCATGTCGAGACCATTCGCTATTACCAGCGGCGGGGCCTGTTGTCGGAACCCCAGCGTCCTCCCGGTGGGATCAGACGCTATGGTTCTGCCGATATCGATCGATTGACGTTCGTGAAATCGGCGCAGAACCTGGGCTTCAGTCTCGATGAGATTATCGACCTGCTTCGGCTGGAAGATGGTGCCCACTGCCAGGAAGCCAGTGTCCTGGCCGAGCACAAACTGCAGTCTGTGCGTGGAAAGATCAAAAAGCTGGTGAGGATTGAGAGTGTTCTGAGCGATATGGTCGCTCGATGTCATGAGCAAAAAGGGGACATCGCGTGCCCTCTCATTGCGTCATTGCACACCGGAATCAGCAAAGTCCCAGAGGCAGATCTCTAACCATATGATTTTATTGCTGGCATGGTACCCCCGGCAGGACTCGAACCTGCTACCTTCCCCTTAGGAGGGGGACGCTCTATCCAGATGAGCTACGGGGGCTGATCGTCAGAAGGCGGGTATGATAGCGGGCTGAGTGATGTGTCTCAAGGGCTTGCGGGAATACTTCCGGAATAGAAGGAGATCGCTATGACAGAAATTCGGTTGAAGCGTGCCTATGATGAACCGGCCCGTTCTGATGGTCCGAGGCTGTTGGTTGACCGGGTGTGGCCGAGAGGCGTTGCCAAGGAAAAGGCCAGTCTGGCCGAGTGGTTGAAGGATTTGGCCCCATCCACTGAATTGCGTAAGTGGTTTGGCCATGACCCGGCCCGATGGGACGGGTTTCGTGAAAAGTACCTGCAGGAACTGGCATCGTCCGATCGTGCGGACCTGTGCACTCTGGCATCCTACGTTGATAAGCACGAACGAATCACGCTGGTATTTGCAGCCAAGGATACAGATCATAATAATGCGGTAGCGTTGAAACAGTTTATTGAGGCGAGGCAGCTACCGGTTTGATCGGGCACAGGGGATACCAGGCGCATTGAAGACACCAGCACAGCACACTTCCAAGACACCGCCCCAGCCGTTGCGTTTAAGCGTTATTGTGCCTGTTTGGCAGGAAGCCGCCACCATTCGCGACACCCTGGATCATCTGCAGCCGCTCAGAGCGGCGGGCCATGAAGTCATTGTGGTGGACGGTGGCAGTGATGATGGAACAGCCAGGCTGGCGCAGGGTCATTGTGACCGTGTCATCCAGTGTGGCCGTGGAAGGGCGCCGCAAATGAACGCCGGCGCACAAGCAGCCCGTGGCGATGTCCTTCTGTTCCTGCACGCTGATACCCGTTTACCGGATTCTGCGCTGGCGGCACTGGAGCAATTTAATGCAAGCCGTAAGGCATGGGGGCGGTTTGATGTGCGTCTCAGCGGCAAGAGAGTGCTGTACCGGGTGATCGCCTGGTTCATGAATCAACGCTCCTGGCTGACGGGTATCGCTACTGGCGACCAGGCTCTGTTCGTGCGTCGGCCGGTGTTCGAGGCCTTGCGTGGCTTTGAAGAGATGCCGTTGATGGAGGATGTGGAACTATCGTCTCGTCTGAGACTGGTGTCACGACCTTTCCGTATTACCGATCCCGTGGTCACGGATAGCCGGCGCTGGGAACAGCAAGGTGCCTGGCGTACCATCCTGCTGATGTGGCGATTGCGCTGGCGCTATTGGCGCGGCGACTCGCCGGAAACCCTTGTTACCCTCTACCGGTCGGATGTTCGTAATGCCCGTCAATCCTGATGCTTCAGTGCTGGTTATGCAGTTTTCCAAGTGGCCGGAGGCGGGCAGGGTGAAAACCCGTCTGATGCCGGCACTGGGCGCCGAGGGCGCTATGGCGGCACACGTCAGGCTCAGTCTGGCCGTGCTCGATAATCTGGTGGCCAGTGGTTATACCGTCCAGTTCCTGTGGGACCGGGCGCTGGAGAATGCGCCCACGGGTGCTGCTCCTGTACTGGAACGGCTTGACGTTCACGGCGTTGCTCAGGCTGTACAGGAGGGCGACATCCTTGGGGAACGCATGTCACAGGCACTGGACGCAGGGTTGCGTGGCTTTGGCAAGGCGATGATTGTGGGCAGTGATTGCCCCTCCGTGGATGCGGACTACGTGCGAACAGCCGTGGCTGCGCTGGACGAGGTGGACGTGGTACTGGGGCCGTCGGAGGACGGCGGCTATGTACTCATCGGTGCTCGCCGGGTCCTCCCGGGCATGCTGGCCGACGTGGCCTGGGGAACGGAAAAGGCGTTGTCGCAAACCTGTGACCGCCTTACGCAAGCGGGTTTGTCATTCAGGTTGCTTCCGCAACGATGGGACGTGGATGAACCCGAAGACTGGCACCGGTTCACGGGCCAGTCCTCAGGTTGAGAGCTGATCAGGCGTCGGGAACAGCGCTGCGTTGCAGCAACAGCTCAACCGCGCTGGCGTTGTTTTTTGCCTCGGCTGTAGTGAACACCTGCAGTGCCTGTTTACGGTCAATGACCTGCTTTTGCAAAGTATTAACCAGGGCTTCCCGGCTCACGCGTTGTATCGCCTTGGCCAGTTTCTCCCTTGATTTGAAGTCGGTCGCGCCGCGGTCGATTTCACGCCAGTAACGCTCCGAAATCTCACCAAGTTGCCGATCCTGTTCCATCAGTTGGCTGATGACAGCCTGTTTCTCTCGCGCCAGGTCCTGCTCCGAGAGGTTGGATAACGTGTCCTTGAAAGCCTTGGAAAATTCCCGCACCGCTTGGTCGATCTGGTCGCCACTGGCTTCCGGGGATTGCACCACGAAGCCCAGCGCCGGGGTTTCCAGCATTTCGAACGGGGTAGCGTAAACGATATAGCCAAGCTGGCGATTGGTGCGGAGCTCTTCATAGAACGGGCTGCTGATAATCTGCCCCAGCAGGCGGAATACGGCGCGTTCCTCAAAGCCGGTGTTATCGCCCTGTACATAGAGGGTATAGCCGGTGTCCGGATGGTCTACCTCCAGCGGTAACAGGGTTTCACCTTCCGGTAAGGCCCGAACGCGGCTGCGCTCGACCGTTGTCAGCTCACTGTCGTCCAGCACCATGGCATGGATACGATTGGTGAGGTTAAGGGCGGACGCTTGTGTCATATTGCCGTGTGCCAGCATCACCGGGTCGACCTGGGCCAGGAACGCCTCGGCGAAGGATTTGAGTTCATCCAGCGTGACTTCCCGGGCGGCCTTAAGCTTCTCTTCTGTACTCCAGGCGCCCTCGATCAGCAGGCTCTGAATGCGTTCAGAGGTCTGCTGCACAGGCCGTTCCTTGGCCTTGTTTAGCAGTCCATCGATCATGTTTTGCCGGGCAATGCGGAAGCGTTGCTCGGTGAGTGTGGGGTCCGCTACCTGGGTCAGGATGCGGGCCATCAGGGTGTGGAGTTTGTCACTGTAACCGCCGACGCGGACGGTTATGCCCCGAAGGTGGGGGTAGATGCTGTAGTCGAGTCCCGCCAGCTGGGCGGGATAGGCCCATGCGTTCACGTTGGTGTTGATGGCATCCACCAACAGCGACGACAGCACATTGCTGCGAGCGGATGCCCGTGTCGCCGGGGTTCGCAGGCTTAGGTACACATTGGCCTTCGGCGTCTCGAACCGGGTGTCCCGGGCGTACCAGACCTCCATGCCACTGACGGTCCCCATGGAAACGGGCTGCTCCATGGTTGCGCCGTCGATCATGTCGAGTTCTTCGGGAATAAAAGGGTTGTCGAGCGGCAGGGCCAGCCTGGACACCATGGGGTTGTCGTCCCGTTGCCGAATGTCCCGGATGGCGAGGGGCTTCAGTTTCCAGGCGGCGTCGTACCACTGGGTCAGGTTGGGGTCTTCAAGGTTCGGTTCTGTTTCCAGGACGGACACCAGCACGTTATCCGGAGTAAGCCGGTTCAGAATGTTCCGGTATTTATCGGGTGCATAGCTTTCCATCATCCATGGCGCCTGGAGTACGTCCTCTGGCGCCACATGCCGCATCTGTCGCGACAGATGCATCACTTCCTGCACTGGCTGGCTCTTCTCACGGAAACGGAAATCGATCTGTGCCAGTTGTTTCATTTCTTCGAAACGAGAGCGGGAAATGCCTTCCTCGCGCACCTTGTCGATGTAGGCAAAGGTCAGTTCCAGAATGGTTTCCTGATTATCAAGGCCCTCCGGGGTCAGCGCCATGTTCAGTTCCAGGGTGGCTTCCTGGCCGGTATCCATGCCGCTACCTGCGGACAGGCTTTCCACCAGGCCAGCCTTCTTCAGCACGTCAAACAGGCTGCCCGGGCCTTCGTGGCCAAGCAGGCTGGCAACGTAGTTGGCCGGCTTGTCGCGGTAGTGGTCTTCCTGAGACGGGATGGGGAAGGTGAGCGTCAGGTTGCGGATATCCTTCAGCGCATCCGCATGCACGCGGGCGGGCAGGGTGCCTGGGCTGAACAGTGGCTCGTCGTGGACCTTCGCGTTCAGGTTGCGGTTTTCGATGCGGTCGAAGCGGCCTCGTACCATGGCCTCGAGCTGATCCAGCGATTGCGGGCCGTAGACGGCAAGCGTCATCAGGTTGGACGAGTAATGGGCTTTCCAGAAGTCGATCAGGTCCGGGCGCAGGGGGCGCTCTTCGGTGTTTTCCAGGGTAGTCAGGTTACCGACGGCAAACTGATGGAACGCGTGGTCGGGATTGCTGACGGCCTTTTTAACGGAGTAGAAGCGACGGCTGTCGTCTTTCTGTTTCGAGCTGTACTCCGAGTGCACGGCGCGGCGTTCGCGATCCACCAGTTCTGGCGTGAACAGTGGCGCTGAAAATTGCTCGGCGAAGCGATCCAGGGCTTCCTTCAGATGCTCGGCCTGTACGTCGAAGAAGTAGTTGGTGTCCTGGAATGCGGTGAATGCGTTGTGACTGCCACCATGGCTTTTGATGAACTTCTGGTACTCGCCAGGGTCAGGGTATTTTTCCGTGCCCAGGAACAACATGTGTTCAAGGAAGTGAGAGAGGCCTTCGCGGTTGGCGGGGTCATCGCCACTGCCGACGGCAACGTTCATGGATGCTGCGGCTTTGTCGGAGCCCGGCGCGGAAATCAGAAGCACCCGCAGTTGGTTGTCCAACTGCACATAACGGTACAGGTTGTCGTCGTTCGGGCTTTTTACGGGCGACTGGCTCGCCAGGGCAACCGAACTGAAGGCCAGTACCAGCGCCAGGAGAAATCCTTGCTTCAGGCCAAGGAAACCTTGGGCAAATCCATGGATGCCAGGGTGCATACAGTCTCTCTTTACGTTGAAACGTTAATGAATCAGGGCGTTACGGGTACTTTCCGGTTGTTGATCCAGGGTTTTCTTCGCCAGGCTGGCGGCTGCATCGGCATCGAGTTGGCCAGAGGCGATGCGCTCAAGAACTGTCCCCATCACCGCAACGGACTGGCGATAATCCGCAAATTCGGCCTGAAAGGCGTGATCAATGGCCTGATACACCGCCTGGATTTTCTGTTCCCGGGTGCCGGCGTCGGCGGCTGTGTCGTTGATGGCCTTCAGACAGGCACGTGCAATGGCAATGTAGCGTTCAGCGTTGGGATCGTCTTTGTGCATGTTCCGGATTCCGAAGTGTGGGAAATGTAGAAAGTGTGTAAAGAGTATAGAGACAGAAACTGCCGTTGAAGGTTCCGATTATGTCACCGCCACCGTCAGGTTTCATTTCCTTCCGGTAATGGTAAGGATTTGCGGGCAGCCTGCCCACCTTGTGCTAGTCTCAATTTCAGCGTGTCGGTTAACCGAACAGGTTCCGGCGTGTATTGCATGCATGAACTAGAGTAAACGCTCTAATTAAAACAAGAACTTACAGAGTAAATACTCTAAAAAAAATCGATACATGAGTGTTGCAATTAAGTACAATGCCGGCGTGCATCGGCGGTATAAGACTTTGGTCTAATACTCTCGATGACAACAAAGGAAAAAGACAACAACTGAGCAACAAGCAGGGTGGACTATCAATGAATTACTTTCTGACGGGTGGCACCGGATTTATCGGCCGTTTTCTCGTTGAAAAACTGCTGGCTCGCGGTGGCACAGTGCATGTTCTGGTGCGCGAGCAATCACAGGAAAAACTGGACACGTTGAGGGAGCGCTGGGGCGCGGATGAGTCCAGGGTGAAAGCAGTGATCGGCGACCTTACCAGCCCGAACCTGGGCATCGATGCCAAGACGATGAAATCGCTCAAGGGTAACGTTGATCATTTCTTCCACCTTGCTGCGGTGTATGACATGGGGGCGGACGAAAAGTCCCAGCAGGCCACGAACATCGAGGGCACCCACAGTGCCGTCAATGCGGCAGCCGCTATGGAAGCCGGTTGCTTCCATCATGTTTCCTCCATCGCGGCGGCTGGCCTGTTCAAGGGCACCTTCCGCGAGGATATGTTCGAGGAGGCGGAAAAGCTCGACCATCCCTACCTGCTGACCAAGCACGAATCTGAAAAGGTGGTTCGCGAGAGTTGCACCGTTCCGTTCCGGATTTACCGCCCTGGTATGGTGGTTGGTCACTCAAAGACCGGTGAGATGGACAAGGTCGACGGGCCCTATTACTTCTTCAAGATGATCCAGAAAATCCGCCACGCACTGCCCCAGTGGGTGCCGACGATCGGCATCGAGGGCGGGCGCCTGAACATCGTGCCGGTGGATTTCGTGGTGAACGCCATGGACCACATCGCGCACCTGAAAGGGGAGGACGGTAACTGCTTCCATCTGGTGGATTCCGATCCGTACAAAGTGGGCGAGATTCTCAATATTTTCTCCGAAGCCGGTCATGCTCCCCGTATGGCGATGCGGATCGACTCGCGCATGTTCGGGTTTGTGCCGCCGTTTATCCGCCAGAGCCTGAAGAATCTGCCGCCCGTTAAGCGTCTGACTACCGCATTGCTGGACGACATGGGCATTCCGCCTTCGGTGTTGTCGTTTATCAATTATCCCACACGGTTTGACGCCCGTGAGACAGAAAGAGTCCTCAAGGACACCGGTATCGTCGTGCCGCGCCTGGAAAGCTATGCAGCGGTTCTGTGGGACTTCTGGGAGCGTAACCTGGACCCTGACCTGTTCAAGGACCGCACCCTACGTGGCACCGTGGAAGGAAAGGTCTGTGTGATCACCGGTGGTACCTCCGGTATCGGTCTGGCGACAGCCGAAAAACTGGCGGATGCCGGCGCTATCCTGGTGATTGGCGCGCGCAAGAAAGAACGCCTGATGGAGGTGGCTGCTGAACTGGAAGCCCGAGGCGGCAACGTTCATGCCTACCAATGTGACTTTGCCGACATGGATGACTGCGACCGGTTCGTGAAAACGGTGCTGGACAATCACGGCCATGTGGACGTATTGGTCAATAACGCAGGCCGTTCCATCCGTCGCTCACTGGCGCTCTCGTTCGACCGTTTCCACGATTTCGAGCGTACCATGCAGCTGAACTACTTCGGCTCCGTTCGCCTGATCATGGGTTTTGCTCCGGCTATGTTGGAGCGTCGTCGCGGGCACGTGGTCAATATCTCATCCATCGGTGTGTTGACCAACGCGCCCCGTTTCTCGGCCTATGTCGCGTCCAAGTCAGCGCTGGATACCTTCAGCCGTTGTGCGGCGGCGGAGTGGTCGGATCGCAACGTGACCTTCACCACCATCAACATGCCGTTGGTGAAAACGCCGATGATCGCGCCCACCAAAATCTACGACTCGGTGCCCACGCTGACACCGGACGAAGCGGCGGAAATGGTGGCAGACGCCATCGTGTACCGTCCCAAGCGCATCGCCACGCGTCTGGGCATTTTTGCCCAGGTCATGCAGGCGCTGGCGCCGAAGATGGGCGAGATCGTGATGAACACGGGTTACCGCATGTTCCCGGACTCTCCGGCCGCTGCCGGCAGCCGTTCCGGCGAGAAGCCGAAGGTGTCCTCCGAGCAGGTGGCCTTTGCGGCGATCATGCGGGGTATTTACTGGTAGTATTGCCCTTGGAGATCAAAAAAACCCCGCTTCGCGCGGGGTTTTTTGTGGCTGTCTATCAAGGTGCCTCTTCTGTGTCGTCCGGTATGGGCGGCGGTGGGAAGCCACCGATTTCGCGCCAGCGGTTGACGATGCCACAGAACAGATCTGCGGTTTTCTCTGCGTCATAGGCGGCCGAGTGCGCTTCCTTGTTGCTGAACGGAATGCCCGCCAGCTTGCAGGCTTGCGCCAGTACGGTATGGCCGTAGGCCAGGCCAGCTAGCGTTGCCGTGTCGAAGGTGGAAAACGGATGAAACGGGTTGCGGCGGATGTCTGAACGCAGGGCAGCGGCGAACACAAAGTTGTGGTCGAAGGTTGCGTTGTGGCCAACGAGCACGGCTCGTTTGCAATCGTGGGCTTTGACCGCCTTGCGGATGGGCCCGAAAATCTCGCTCATGCCTTCTCGTTCCGGAACGGCTTCCCGCTCCGGGTTCCACGGGTCGATACCGGTGAAGTCCAGCGCAGACTGCTCCAGGTTGGCGCCCTCGAAGGGGTCGATCTGCTGAACGTGGGTTTCAGCCCGCTTCAACCAGCCGTCCTCATCCATTGTCAGTATGACCGCAGCGATCTCCAGCAGGGCGTCCTTCTCAGGATTGAAGCCGCCGGTTTCCACATCCACCACAACCGGCAGGAAACCACGGAAGCGGCGGGACATGGGATGCGGTTCTTTATGTTCTTCAGTCACTTAAACTCCTGGAGTCTCTGGCCAGGGTTGCCGGCCTGGTACACAAATGATTGATAAGGAACGATTAACAGGGAACGGTTGGTCGGCTGATGTTCAGACAAGCCGCCATCTCAGGCTTTCGCCGGCCTTCAAAGGCACGATGGTACCGTCAGCCAGGGGCAGTTCGTCGGGCATCTCCCAGGATTCTTTCACTAGCGTGATGGTATCGCTGTTTCTGGGCAGGCCATAGAAATCGGCGCCATTAAAGCTGGCAAAGGCCTCCAGTTTGTCCAGCACACCCAGGTCTTCGAAAATCTCCGCATACAGGGGCATGGCGCTGAACGCTGAATAGCAGCCGGCGCAGCCACAGGCGGTTTCTTTCTTGTCTTTCGAGTGCGGCGCAGAATCCGTTCCCAGGAAGAAGCGGCGGTCTCCGCTGACCACTGCATCCCTTAACGCCTGTTGGTGCCGGTTGCGTTTGAGGATGGGCAGACAATACAGGTGAGGGCGAATGCCGCCGACCAGCATGTGGTTGCGGTTGTACATCAGATGTTGCGGCGTGATGGTGGCACCCAGATTGTCACCGTCATGGTCACGCACGAATTCGGCTGAATCGGCGGTGGTGATGTGCTCCAGAACCACCCGCAAATCCGGAAACGCCTCCATGGTCGGCGCCAGTACGCGCTTGAGGAAGATCTTTTCCCGGTCGAAGATGTCGATCTCTGCGTCGGTGACTTCGCCGTGGACCAGCAACAGCATGCCGCAGTCACTCATGGCCTCCAGTACCGGATAAATGTTGCGGATGTCGGTCACACCGGATGCGGAGTTGGTGGTGGCGCCAGCCGGGTACAGTTTGGCGGCAATCACGCCCGCAGCCTTGGCATCCCTGATTTGCGCAGGCGTAGTGGTTTCTGTGAGGTACAGCGTCATCAGCGGGTCGAACCCGGTGTCGCCGGCTGCGGCCAGTATCCTGCTACGGTAAGCCATGGCCTGTTCGGCTTCCGTCACCGGTGGCGCCAGGTTTGGCATGATGATGGCGCGGCCAAAGCAACGGGCGGTGGCGGGTACGACGTCCTTGAGAATGTCGCCGTCCCGCACGTGGAGGTGCCAGTCGTCAGGACGGGTGATGATCAGTTGTTCGGTCATTTACGGTTCCGGGATCTGCTGGGGCCCGTCAAACGTGAACCCCTGAAAGAAAAAATCTGGCGAAATTATATCAGAAGCCGACAGCGATTGTTTTGGCGGGCGTCCTAAAGAAAGACTGACTTCGGCCGTTACGAGGGTAGTGAATCTTTTCTGACGGATGGATGGTATGGCACGAATTTCCGCCTTCCTGCGTGGTGCAGTGGTTTCCAGTGCGATTGGTGCACTGACGGCAGGCTCTGTTGCGGTGCAGGCCGCCACCTTTGGCGCGGGTATCGAGAACAGCCAGTGGTACCTGTCGGAGTCCGTATTCGAGTGTACTTTAGTGCATCAGGTTCCGGGCTACGGCCGTGCCGTATTCCGCCACAAGGCGGGTGAGTCGCTGTCCTTCTTTCTGGAGTCGGAAACGCCGCTCATGCGTCCTGGTCAGGCTCAGTTGGTGATGGAAGCGCCGTCATGGCGCCCGGGAACCGCCCCCCGTCCCCTTGGTCGGGTTAACGTGGACGACAGTCGTCGGCCGCTGATGCTCGAGTCACGCCTCGCCATGGTGCTTGTCCAGAGCCTGCTGGAGGGGATGGACCCAACGGTTACGCGTGAGTCCTGGTACGACGGCAGCCTGGTTCGGGTGAAAGTGTCCAACATTAACTTTGCGGGCCAGTTCTCTGGTTATCGAAGCTGCACCGCCGGCCTGTTGCCGGTCAACTACGATCAGATCAAGCGGTCCCGCATTTCCTTTGCGTCAGGCAGCACCAGCCTGTCTGAAGCTGACCGTCGGTTTCTCGACAACATTGTGATGTACATCCAGGCAGATTCCACGGTGGAAAGGGTGTTCGTGGATGGGCATACCGACAGCAGCGGTAGCCGTATCGACAATCGCGCGTTGTCCGAAGAGCGGGCCAATGCGGTGGCGGATTACCTGATCGGGCAGGGCATTGATGCTGATCTCGTGACCACCAGGGCCCATGCGGACCAATACCCGGTATCACGCCGCGCGGCAGACAACCGGCGCACCACAATTCGCCTTCAGCGGGAAGGCGAACGGCCGGACCTGCAGCAAGCCAATGGCTACGAGGCCGCAACGCCAAATACCTGACATTGCGCGCGGCAATCTCAGTGGATGGCGTTGAGCACCTCAAGGTGAGCGTTGACACTCTCGGCCAGCGCCCTCAAATGATAGCCACCCTCCAGGGTTGAGACAATACGGTCGTTGGCATGGTCGCTGGCCACGCTGGTGATCATTTCCGTCAACCAGCGGTAATCCTCTACTTCCAGGTTCAGCTCCGCCATCGGGTCCAGTCGGTGGCCGTCAAAGCCGGCGGAGACTAGCACCAGTTGCGGGCGGAAGTCCTGCAGCCGTTTCAGCCACGCTGCTTCCACGATCTTCCGGTAGTCGTCTGCCGGAGTGCCTGCCTGGATGGGCGTATTGATGATGTTTTCCGCCTGGCGATGCACGTGGGAATGTGGGTAGAACGGATGCTGGAAACTGGAACACATCAGGATGCGTTCATCACCGCCCACGATATCCACCGTGCCGTTGCCCTGGTGTACGTCAAAATCAATAATCGCTACCCGCTCCAACTGGTGAAAGTTCAACGCCCGCATGGCGGCCAGCGCGATGTTGTTGTAGAAGCAGAAGCCCATGGATTTACTGCGTTCGGCATGGTGCCCGGGTGGCCTGGCGCACACAAACGCGTTGGTGAGCTGGCTGCTGAGCACCATATCGACCGCTTCAATGCTGGCGCCAGCGGCAAGTCGGGCGGCTCTCAGGGTGTCCGGCATCATGGCGGTATCGGGGTCGGTATACACCCGTCCCCTGGTGGGCTGCATCAGATCAAGTTGGTTCAGATAGCGTTCGGGGTGCACGGTCTGCAACTGGTCCCGGGTGGCTTCGTCAGGTCGCACCCAGTCGAGATCTTGCCCCAGGCCGGTGTCGGCCAGGTAACTGGTGATGGCTGCCAGTCGCTCGGGGCACTCAGGGTGCTCCGCCCCCATATTGTGTTTCATGCAGTCGTCGTGAGAGAAGAATCCCGTTGTCATACTGGTCCCGAACACTCTGGTTGTGCTTGTATTTTGTCCGATATTATCAGGGATAGACCGGGCTTTCTGCGTTTCTTTGGTCTTATGGCGGAGATAGCCGTTTTACATCGTCAGGCAAGCGCCTAAGATAAGGTGTACACACGCCCGGTCGACTCGAATCAAGGAGTGAAACTTGAGCACCCGTTATCTGGAAAGCCTTTTCAACCCGTCTTCTATTGTGGTGATCGGCGCCTCGGAACGGGCAGACAACCTCGGTGGCATGGTTCTGCGGAACCTACTCGGTGGTGGTTATCCCGGCCAGTTGATGGTGGTCAACCAGAACGATTACGACAACGTCCACGGCGTACCCTGCGTCAAGAAAGTATCCCGCATGGGGTTTAGCCCCGATCTGGCGATTATCTGTACCCCTCCGGATACCGTGCCGAAGATGATCAAGCGACTGGGCGAGGCAGGCGTCCGCACGGCTATTGTGATGACAGGTGGCATGTCCAGGAGCCACAGTAAAACCGGTCAGCCATTAATGTATTCGGTTCGCGATGCTGCGCGGGAGACCGGCATACGCGTGCTTGGTCCCAATACCATTGGGCTGATGGTGCCAGCCCGCAGCCTGAACGCCACCTACGCCCACATGGGCGCCATTCCCGGTAAGGTGGCGTTCGTGGGCCAGTCCGGAACCATCGCCAGTTCGGTAATCGACTGGGCGTTCGCCCGGGGTGTGGGTTTCTCTTACTTCCTGACACTGGGCGATGGGATGGATATCGATCACGACGACCTGATTGATTATCTGGCCCAGGACAGCCAGACCCGAGCAATATTGCTGCACATTGAGAATATTCCCAATCCACGCCGCTTCATGTCCGCCGTACGTGTGGCTTCCCGCACCAAGCCGGTGATTGCCGTGAAAAGCGGCCGTGTGCCGGAATCGGAATGGTTTCCCCACGAGCTGCCCGCAGGGCTGACCCAGAGTGACCCCATATACGATGCCATGTTGCAGCGTGCCGGTGTGCTGCGAGTGGATGGGTTGGGGCAGATGTTTGATGCGCTGGAAACGCTGACACGAATGCGTCCCCTGCGGCGGGAAACACTGGCCATTATGGCCAACGGCGTTGGCCCTGGGGTACTGGCGGTAGACCGGTTGGCGTATCTGGGTGGTGAACTGGCAAAGTTGTCGGGCAAGTCGATCGATTCACTGGCGGAACTGCTGCCACCGTACTGGACCCGAAAGAATCCTATCGACCTCGGTTACGCCGCCTCACCGGAGCTCTACGCCAAAGCAATCAAGATTCTTGCCAAAGACCCGGAAGTGGCCAACGTTCTCGTGATGTACGCGCCCAGCCTGACCGAGGACAGCCTGCGGATTGCCGATGCGGTGGTTCAGGCTACCAAGGGCACGCGCTTGAACGTCTTCACCTGCTGGTTGGGGCAAAGTACGGTGCTGGATGCCCGCGATGAGTTTTATCGGGCGGGCTTACCGTCGTTCTTCAACCCTGAGAAGGCCGTTATGGCGTTCATGCAGCACGTGCGACACCAGCGCGTGCAACGGTTGCTGACCGAAACGCCGGAGTCCTTTACCGACCACCTGGCCGACCATACCCAAACACGGCGTATCGTCGTGAATGCCATTCGCTCCGGTCGGGCGCACCTGTCCAACCAGGAAGCCCGCGACGTGATCCGGAATTACGGCATTAATGCCGTCGAGACCATGTATTGCGACGATATGGAGGAAGTGCTGGAGGTCTTCGCCGTGGAGCGTCGTCCGGTGGACATCACGCTGATCCATGAACAGGCCTGTCATCCGCTTGTGGAACTCAGCCCCGGACAGCGCCGTTACAAGGGCACGGTTCAGAAACTGAACAGTGAGGGGGCGATTATGGATTCCTGTCGCTTCCTGATGGACGAATACCAGAAACATTACCCTGACAGCGGTTTTCTGGGTTTTGCGGTGCAACGTTCCTACCAGCACGTCGGTGGCATCGAGTTCAGTGTGGGGATCACCCGGGACAAGTTGTTTGGGCCGCTGGTAGTCTGCGGCGCCTCGGGGGCGCATATCAACGTAATGACGGATCGACAGATTGCGTTGCCGCCGTTGAATATGGTGCTGGCCAGGGAGCTATTGCGGCGTACCTACATGTACAAGTTGCTGAAAGAACACAGCCTGAAGCCCGAGGAGGACATTCGCGCGGTCTCGGAAACCCTGGTGACTCTGTCCCAGATTGTGATCGATATTCCGGAGATTCGCGGGCTGGAGATCTCACCGCTGTTGTTCAACGACCAGGGCACGGTTGCGGTGAACGTGGCGATCGACCTGGCGGACAAGCCGGGGCGGCCGATTATCCAGCCGTACCCCAGGGAGCTGGAGGAGTGGATCGTGCTGCCGAAGTCCGGGCGCCGTGTCATCATTCGCCCGGTGCTGGCGGAAGACGAACCGGCGCACCGTGCGTTTCATGAACTCCAGTCCCCGGAGTCCATCCGTTACCGTTTTTTCCAGTACCGCAAGCACTTCTCCCGTGAAGACGTGGCCCAAATGGTGCAAATCGACTACGACCGGGAAATGGTCTTTATTGCCAATGCGCCAAGGGAGGACGGCGAGGGGGAGGAGACCCTGGGAACGGTGCGAACCTGGACCGATGCCGACAACCTGCGCTGTGAGTTCGCGGTGATGGTGCACGACAGGATGAAAGGCGAGGGACTGGGTGTGGCCCTGATGCAGAAGATGATCGACTATTGCCGTGCCAAGGGCACGGTGGAGATGGTGGGTGATGTGTTACCGGACAATCGTCCGATGCTGCAACTGGCTGAGCATCTGGGCTTCGAGATCCACTACAACACGGAAGAGGAAGTAATGGACCTGACGCTGGTACTGAACGAGCCGGAGAAGGATTGGCAGCGGGAACGCCTGGAACAGACGTCCCACTGAATATCCAGGTTCAGCTTTCTTCCACAATCGCGGAACGGTCTTCGCCGCCCAGGGCTTCCAGCAGGCCAGGAATCAGCCTGGCCAACTCCAGGGTCATCAGTGAAAATGCGGCGTCGAAGCGTGCTGCGGCGTCATCCGCATCCACATCGTCCAGCTTTTCCTGCAGGGTGTCGCCGAATTTCAGGCGACGGATGCCCAGTTCCTCGTCCAGCACGAATGACAGGTTGTCGTCCCAGGTGACAGACAGCTTGGTCACCTGCATGCCGGCGTCCAGATGACTGCGGATTTCATCACCCTGAAGATCCAGGCCTTTGCAGCGCACCACGCCACCGTCTTCGGATGTGTCTTTCAGTTCGCACTCGGTGCCCAGCTCGATGCTCACGGGTAGATCAATGGACTCGTTCAACCAGCCGGTGAAGGTGAAGGCGGGTGCCTGCTCCACGGCTGGCGGGCGAACGGGCAGGGAACCCAGGCTTTTGCGAAGTGTTGAGGCGAGATCTTCCGCCTGTTTGGAGGAGCCCGCGTCAACAACCAGTACACCGTCTGCCGGTGCCAGATAGGCGTAGCAGCGACGGTTCTTGGAAAATGCCCGGGGCAGCATTTCCAGCGTCACTTCTTCTTTCAGTTCGTCCTTTTCCTTGCGTCGCACCTTTCGGTGTTGTTCCGCTTCAATCATTTCAGCCTTCTCGTCCACCAGTTCCTTGATGACGGAGGCGGGCAGCAGCTTCTCTTCCTTGCGCAGGGCAATCAGGTGATAGCCGCCGGCGCTATGAACCAGCAGATCGCTGTGCTTACCCATGGGCGATACCCAGCCCTGGCGTGAGGTTTCCTGGGGACCACAGGGTTTGAAGGCGTCTTCCTGGAGTTTTTCTTCCAGGGCTTCGGCGGTTATTTCGAATGGCTTGGTAAAACGGAATACGCGGGCATTACGAAACCACATGGTCCGGATCCTTGTTGGTTATTCGATGATGGTGAGAGTCTGAAAAGGGTGGGGATGATACGGCCACGGGTCCGTGGCCGTAAAGTGACAATGCTGAAAACCTCATCTTGGGCAGTTAGAGATTCATAATCTCCACCATCACGGTCTTGATGATGAACCCCACCACGCCAGCACCGAGTATGGTGAACAAAATGATGGTGCCAAACCGCCCGGCCTGGGACTTTTTGGCCAGATCCCACACGATGAATCCCATCCAGACGATCAGGCCTGTGAGAAAGACCAGCATGGCGAGCTGGGAAAAAACGGCTTCACTCATTAATGTCTCCGGATTCAGTGAACGGTTTACGGCTTATCCCGTAGGAATACCCAGCTGTCCGCATCGGACTGCTCTTCGCTGAACCGGTAACCTTCCAGGTCAAAGCCTTTCAGGTCACTGGCCTGGGTGATGTTGTTCTGGATGGCGTAGCGACACATCAGGCCCCGGGCCTTTTTGGCGTAAAAACTGATCATCTTGTACTGGCCGTTTTTCCAGTCCTTGAACTGCGGTGTAACCAGGCGACCTTCAAGGTCCTTTTTGCGAACGCTCTTGAAGTATTCGTTAGAGGCCAGGTTTACCAGCACGCCATCATCAGCCTTCAACAAGCGGTTAAGCTCATCGGTGACCTTGCTGCCCCAGAATGCGTACAGATCCTTGCCCCGGCGGTTCTCGAACTTGGTGCCCATCTCCAGACGATAGGGTTGCATCAGGTCCAGCGGCTTGAGCACACCGTAGAGGCCGGACAGAATTCTCAGCCGCTTCTGGGCAATCTCGAATTCTTTCTCGCTGAAGCGTTCCGCATCCAGGCCGGTGTATACATCACCCTTGGAGGCAAGCACCGCCTGGCGGGCGTTATCCGGTGTGAAGGGGGTGTGCCAGGTGCGAAAGCGTTCAGCATTGAGCTGGCCGAGCTTGTCGCTGATCCCCATCAGGTTACTGATGTCATGGGGTTCCAGGTCTTTAAGCTGGTCTATCAGTTCACAGGCATCCTCGAGAAAGTCCGGCTGGGTTGTCTTTTGGGTCGCCAGCGGGCTCTCGTAGTCCAGTGTCTTGGCGGGGGATATCACCATCAACATGTCGGGCTGTCCTCATCGAAGAAAATTCATTAACTGGTCACTGGTGAACGGCCAGTCCAGTTCTTCACCGGTATCGTTACGGCGCAACACCGGAATCCGGGTGCCATAGCGTTCAACCAGTTTTTCGGACTGGGCAATGTCCACGGCGTCCACGGGCACCGGCTCCGGCATGGGCGTTCTGACCAATAGGGCTTCCGCCAGTTCGCACAAGTGGCATTGGGACGTGGTGTAGAAAATCAGTTCCATTATTTCGGCTGTGCGTCTATTTGTTGGCCATTCACGTCGTGGCTGTCCTTACCCATCAGGTACAGATACACCGGCATCAATTCCTCCGGTGCTGGATTCTGGTCCGGGTTCTCAGCCGGGTACGCGGTGGCTCTCATATTGGTACGGGTGGCGCCGGGGTTAAGACTGTTCACGCGGACGTTGTGGCGGTCGTCATCCAGCTCCTCTGCCAGCATCTGGCTCAGGCCTTCGATGGCGAATTTGGAAACGGCGTAGGCGCCCCAGTAGGGTTTGGCCCGGCGTCCGACGCCGGAGGCGGTGAAAATCACCGACGCATCGTCGGATTTGCGCAGTAACGGAATCATTGCCCGGCTCAGCAGGAAAGGCGCGGTGGCATTGACATGCATGACCTTGTTCCAGATTTCCGGATCGTACAGTTCGATCGGGCTGCGAGTGCCCAGAATGGCTGCGTTGTGGAGAAGCCCGTCGATCCGGTCGAAGTTGTCTTCAATGGTCATGGCCAGCTCTTCATACTCCTTCACCGCGGCGCCTTCAAAATTCAGCGGTACGATGGCTGGTTTGGGATGACCGGCCGCTTCGATCTCATCGTAGACGGATTCCAGTTTGGAGACGGTGCGGCCGACGAGAATGACGGTAGCGCCGTGAGCCGCATAGGCCTTTGCTGCAGCCCTTCCTATCCCGCTGCCGGCACCGGTCACCATGATGATGCGTTCTTTCAGTAGGTCGGCCGGTGCTTGATAGTCCTGCATTCTGAGTCTCCATTTGGGAAATGCTGAAATAGTGCTGCCATCGGCGCTATTGTAACAGTTTTGCCAGGTCGCTGACGGTGTCCGCAATAAGGTCGGCTTGCCACAGGTCAACGGTTTCCGGCTGCTCGATATAACCGTACCGAACCGCAATGGTTGTCATCCCGGCGTTGCGCCCGGCCTCGATATCGCGCTCATGGTCGCCCACGTATACGCCCGTTGTCGGTTCGACGCCCACTTCCTTGCAGGCAAGAAACAGAGCTTCTGGATGCGGCTTGCGGTGGGTGACATGGTCGGGGCAGACCACTGCTGCACAGCGGTTTGCAAGTCCCAGGGCTTCCACCAGCGGAACGGCGAAGCGAACCGGCTTGTTGGTGACAATGCCCCAGGGGATACCCCGTGCTTCGAGGCTTTTCAGCACGTTGTCCATGCCCTCGAACAGAGTGGTTTCCACGGCGACGCCGGCCTCGTAAAGGTCGAGAAACGCGGTGTGTTTTTCCAGGTAGTCGGGATGGTCCGGGTCGAGCCCGAAGCCAATCTTGATCATGGCCCGGGCCCCGTTGGAGACAGAGCGCCGGATATGCGGTGCGGGCAGGCCTGGTAAACCGTGAGAGAGTCGCAGCTCATTCAGGCAACGAATAAAGTCCGGTGCGGTATCGATCAACGTACCGTCCAGGTCAAACAGGACGGTCGACGGGGTTGCTGGCATGGCTGACTCTGGGGGTGTGGCGTTCACGACGGCGTACCGTCCTCTCGTGTGTCCATGGCGTGCATCATGTAGTTCACGTCCACATCCCGCCCCAGGCGGTAGGCTTTGGTAATCGGATTATAGGTCATGCCGGTCAGGTCGCGGATGTCCAGGCCAGCGTGGCGGAGATGGTCGGACATCTCGGACGGCCGGATAAACTTGCGCCACTCATGGGTGCCCTTGGGCAACAGGCGGAGCATATATTCCGCGCCGACGATGGCGAACAGGAACGATTTTGGATTGCGGTTGATGGTAGACACGAACAGATGCCCGCCCGGTTTGAGCATGGTGGCGCAGGCGCTGATCACCGACGCCGGGTCGGGTACATGCTCAAGCATCTCCAGGCAAGTCACCACATCGTATTGGCCCGCGTGTTCCGGGTCTTGCGCCAGCTCTTCCACAGTGATCTGACGGTAGTCCACCTCAATGCCGCTTTCCATACCATGGAGTCTGGCGACGGATAGCGGTGCTTCTCCCATATCAATGCCGGTGACATGGGCGCCACGCAATGCCATGCCCTCGGAGAGCAGGCCACCACCGCAACCGACATCCAGCGCGCGCTTACCGGCCAGGGGCGCGCGTTCATCGATGTAGTTGAGTCGCAGGGGGTTGATGTCGTGCAGAGGCCGGAATTCGCTGGTGGGGTCCCACCAGCGGCTGGCCAGTGCCTCGAACTTGGCGATTTCGTTCTGGTCTACGTTGTGGTTACTCATGTGCCGTTCTGCCTGGTCGCTGAGAGAGTGAGCGTCAACTGGTTTGCTGTTCGCGAATACGGTCGGCCCAGCCCTGGACGCGTAGCATCAGGTCCGGGACGTCAATGCGGGTGAGTTTGCCTTCCTGCACCTGGGGTACGCCGTTGATCCAGCTATGGCTTACCTGGCGGCCATGGTTGCTGTAAACCAGATGGGAGGCGGGATCATACACTGGCTGCAGGAACGGGTCGCCGAGATCCACGGCGATAATGTCCGCCAGTTTGCCAGCGGCCAACGATCCCAGCTCATGATCGCGCCCAAGAGCTCTGGCGCCCTGGATGGTCGCCATAGCCAGTGCCTCGTGGGCGGACAGTGCCGAGGCGTCGTCTGCGACCACCTTGGCCAGCATGGCGGCGGTGTTAAGCTCGCCGAACAGGTCCAGGTCATTGTTACTGGCCGCGCCATCCGTGCCAATGGCGACATTGACGCCGGCCTTGCGGAATGTTTGCACCGGGCTCAGGCCGCTGGCCAGTTTCAGGTTGGATTCCGGGCAGTGGATAACGTGGGCACCGGTCGCCTGGAGCAGCGCTATGTCTGACTCATCAATCTGCGTCATGTGCACGCACTGGGTGTTGGTCCCGAGTACTTTCAGCTCCGCCAGGCGGGCAGTAGGGCGCTTGCCGGACTTTTCCATGGCGTCCGCAACTTCGAAGGCGGTTTCATGCAGGTGAATCTGGATCGGGGCACCCGTCGCCTCCGATAGCGCTACGGCTTTTCTCAGTGGCTCGTCGGATACGGTGTAGGGCGCATGGGGGCCAATGGCCGGCATGATGAAGGCGTTGTCCTGCCACTGTTTTATGAACGCTTCGCCTTTGGACAGGTATTCATCCGGCCCGCTCCCCCAGGGTGTGGGGAAGTCCAGCAGCGGAAAGCAGATCTGCGCGCGCATGCCGGCGTCATGCGCAAGCTGGGCAACGATTTCCGGAAAGAAGTACATATCGGAAAACGTGGTGGTGCCGGTGCGCAGCATTTCCGCCATGGCAAGCTGGGTGCCATCGGCAATGAATGCTTCGCTGACAAACGCGCCTTCGGCGGGCCAGATATGGTCGTTAAGCCAGGTCATCAGGGGTAGGTCATCGGCCAAGCCACGGAACAGTGACATGGCGGCGTGGCCGTGCATATTGATGAGGCCGGGCAGCACCACATGGCTGGGAAGGTCGATCACTTCCTTGGCACGGAAGCGGGCATCCGCTTCGTCCTGCGATACGATGGCGGCAATCCTGTCACCCTGGACGAGAACCGCCTGATGTTCCAGAACCACATCGGCGGGCTCGATGGGAATCAGCCAGCGTGCGTTGATGCGAATGTCCGCTGCGGTAATGGTGTCTGCCGTCATTAACCCTACCTTTGTGCGTGCAGCCTGGAACGGAGCCACGCTGTCTTGAAATGTAGCCCGAAAGTATAGCGACCGGCCCGGTTGAGAACTACCCTGGGGGCTGAGTTTACCGTATTAACACAGGTATACTGCCGTTTTGTAACCCTCAGGAGTTAATGAATGAGTCGCGCCCCTGTTTCATCTGGTGACCGTGCTATCGGCACCGTAGCCATTCGCTGGCATGGCGGAAGTCTTGAATTGCTGGATCAGCGGCTGCTGCCGGACCAGGAACACTGGATTACGCTGGAGGGCTCCGCCGGGGTGGCTCAGAGTATCCGCAATATGGTGGTGCGTGGGGCGCCGGCGATCGGAATCAGCGCCGCGTACGGTGTTGCTCTTGCAGCCCGGCACGCTGGTGGCGGTGACTGGAAAGCGGAGATCAAGCAGGCCATTCGCGAACTGGCGGCCTCCCGGCCAACGGCGGTGAACCTGTTCTGGGCGCTGCAGAAAATGGAGCAGGTGTTCTCAGAATGTCACTCCCTGGAGGAGGCGGTAAAGCGCCTCTCCGAAACGGCGGTTCAAATCCATAAGGACGACCTGTCTGCCAATCTGGCAATGGCGGATTATGCACTGGCCCACATGGATGCCAGCAAACCGTTTTCGGTTCTGACCCACTGCAATACCGGGGCGCTTGCCACCGGCGGCTACGGCACAGCGCTGGGAGTGATCCGGCGTCTGCATGAGAAAAAGCTGTTGAAGGATGTGTTTGCCGATGAGACCCGGCCTTGGCTTCAGGGTAGCCGATTGACCGCCTGGGAACTGGCAAGGGATGGAATTCCGGTGACGCTCAACGCAGATGGGGCGGCGGCGTCGATACTAGCGGCGGGTCATGTGCGTTGGGTGATTGTCGGCGCGGACCGAATTACGGCCAACGGTGATGTGGCCAACAAGATTGGTACCTATAGCCTGGCTGTCCTGGCCCGGCATCATAAAGTCGGTTTTATGGTGGTGGCACCGTCCAGTACGGTGGATATGGCCCTCGCATCGGGGAAGGACATCCCGATTGAAGAACGCGAGGGGGAGGAGCTCAGGCAGGTTCGGGGCGTTCAGATCGCCCCCGCTGGCGTGAAGGCGTTTAACCCGGTGTTTGATGTGACGCCGGCCAGTCTGATCGACGTCATCGTCACTGAGAAGGGTGTGGTCAGCACCCCGAACCTGACCGGTATGTCGGGATTGTTTAGCTGAAACTCTTTACTGGCCTGACTTGCCGCTCAGCGTGTTCGCCTGGGCGGTGATCTGCTTGGGAGCCAGGATGGACGCCATGCGCTGATCCAGCTCAAGCATATCCGCCATGATGTTACCGCCTTCGCGGATAATGAAATCCAGTTCGTCGTCTGCGCCGTCTGGTTCCGCCGCCTGCTCGTCCTGCCAGTCGTCCAGCGCGTCCAGGCTTTCGAAGGCTTCTTCACCGTGTATGGCGCGGCGTGCGTTGGCGATGGTCAACCGGGTGCTCTCAATCTGTGACTGATATTCCTTGCGCTTTTCAAGGTTCAGGCTGACGTATTCCTGTTCGCGTTGTTGCTTCAGGAATTCGATTTCCTTCTGCAGCAAGCTGAACTCCGGGTTTTCCTCAAACCGGGTATCGTGGCGCTTCCGGAGTTCATCGATAACACCGCTGAAGTCGAAGTAGCGCGCATGTGGCACGGCTTCAATCTGGTCCCAGGGCAGGGCGTGGTCCAGCGCATCCTCGCCGATACGGGTCTTGTCCACGCGCGACGGAATTTCTATGTCCGGAATCACGCCTTTGTGCTGGGTCGAGCCGCCGGACACGCGGTAGAACTTGCTCTGGGTGATTTTCAGCTGGCCGTGATTCAGCGGCCGAACAGCCTGTACCGTGCCTTTTCCGAAGGTCTGGGAGCCAACCACAAGGCCCCGGCCGTAATCCTGGATGGCACCGGCAAAAATCTCCGAGGCGGAGGCACTCATTCGGTTGACCAGCACCACCAGCGGCCCGTCATAGGCAACGGATGGGTCCTCGTCGTTGAGTACCTGTACGTCGTTGTTGGAGTTGCGAATCTGTACCGTTGGGCCTTCCTCGATGAACAGGCCGACCAGGTCGTTGGCTTCATGAAGTGCGCCGCCGCCGTTATTGCGGAGGTCCATCACCACGCCATCGACGCCATCTGCCTTCAACTCGTCGATCAGTTTGCGAACATCCCGGGTGGTGCTTTTGTAGTTGGGATCGCCATCCTGCATCGCCTTGAAGTCGGCGTAGAAGGTGGGAATGTTAATGACGCCGATGCTGTAAGTGGTATTGCCGCGTTCGAACTCGATGACTTCCTTGCTGGCGCTTTGTTCCTCCAGCTTCACTTTGTCCCGCTCAATGGCGATGGTTTCAGTGACGGTTTCATCCGGGGCATCGGCGGGGATGACTTCCAGGGTCACCGTGGATTCGCGGGGGCCGCGAATCAGATCCACAACCTCGTCGAGGCGCCAGCCGATGACGTTGACGGGCTTTTCCTCGTCGTTCTGTTTGACCGACACGATACGGTCTGCCGGCTCAAGCTGGCCTTGCTTTGAGGCAGGCCCACCCGGTACCAGGCGAACCACCTTGGTGTATTCGTTGTCTGATTGCAGCACTGCGCCGATGCCCTCGAGGGACAGGCTCATGTTGATATTGAAATTCTCGGACGTGCGCGGTGAAAAGTAGGAGGTATGCGGGTCCCACATGCCCGCGAAGGCGTTCATGTAAGCCTGGAACGCGTCCTCGCTACGTGCCTGGTAGGCGCGCTTCAACTGGCCTTCATAGCGCCGCTGCAGAGCCTCCTTGATGGATTCGTCATCGGAATCGTTGAGGCGTTGTGCCAGGACGGCGTTCTTGATCCTTTTTACCCACAGGTCGTCCAGTGCTTCCCTGTCGGCGGCCCAATCGGCGTCGGAGCGGTCCAGCAGGATGCGTTCGTCGGCACTGAAGTCGAGCTTGTCGATGCCGTTGTCGATCAGGTCGAGAGCGAACTCGAGGCGTTCAATGATGCGTTGCTGAACCAGGTTGTAGATATCAAAACCCGGTTGCAGTTGACCGGTTTTGAGCGCCGATCCGAGCCCAAGCCGAATCGCACTGAGCTTGTCGATGTCTTTCTGTGTCAGGTAGACGCGCTGGCCATCCAGGTAGTCAAGATAAGCGTCAAACACATCCCCAGACAGCGAGTCGTTAATGCTCAAATCGCGGAAGTGGGTGAACTGCAATTGGCGGGCAATCAATATGTTGGCGCGAGCCTGCTCCACCGTTGGAGACACCGGCTGGTAGACCTTGTCGGTATCCAGATTGGCCGATACAGGCACAGCGAGTGCGAGCGTGAGAGCCAGGGCAAAGGTTTTTTTGCCGGGCATGACTCCACCCATGGTCGTGCTGTAACGGGTGACAAATCGTTCCGCGATGCTCATAAGCTTTGTTACCTGACGGTGTGGACGATACCCTGCGCTGCGGAGAGGGACCCATGATGAGCGGCCGCTGGCAGTTGATTAAGCGCTTTTTGGGTATCGCTGGATTGGCTCATGGTTTTATTGTAGGCAAGCACAGAACCGGTTGCCATAGTGGGGAAGTTTCGATACGTGACAATCTGTCCATGAAGTCGTCAGATTTGTGAACGCGGGGGCCGGCGGAAAGCCAGCGAGAAACCTTTGGTGACCCCCTTGCCGGAGCGCGCAGGTGCAGCTCCGGCAAGGGAAGGGGTTGATTACTCGAAGACCGCGTTGCGTTCTGCCTTGTCCAGCAACAGACGGGGTGGGTTGAATCGCTCACCAAAGCGCTTGGCCAGGACTTTTGCCCGTTCTGCAAAGGCTCTGACACCGTATTGGTTGATGAACTGGATGGCACCGCCGGTCCAGGGGGCAAAGCCAATACCGAATATACTGCCGATGTTGGCGTCTTCAACGGTCCGGAGTACGCCTTCTTCCAGGCAGCGTACGGTTTCGATGGCCTGGATGAACAGGATGCGGTCTTTCAGCTCCTGGAGGTCCGTGTTCCGGGCTTTTTCCCGATCGACAAACAGTGTGTCCAGTTCCGGCCAGAGGTGCTTTTTCCCGGATTGCGGATACTCGTAGAAGCCGGCACCGGCGGCCTTGCCCTTGCGGTCGTGGCTGCCGACCATCTGGTCGATGACGGCTTCCGCCGGGTGCGCGTTCCAGGTTTGACCGGCCGCTTCCGTGTCTTTTTTGCTCTGGTCGCGGATATGTTGCATAAGGGTCATGCTGACTTCATCAGAAATCGCCAGCGGGCCGACCGGCATGCCGGCCAATACGCCTGCGTTTTCGATGCTGGACGGATGGATACCTTCACCCAGCATGGCGATGCCTTCATTGACGAAGGTGCCAAACACCCGTGAGGTGAAGAACCCGCGGCTGTCGTTGACCACAATGGGGATCTTGCCGATCTGCTGGACGTAATCAAAGGCGCGGGCGAGGGTGTCGTCAGATGTTTTCTCACCCACGATGATTTCCACCAGTTGCATCTTGTCCACCGGCGAAAAGAAGTGCAGCCCAATGAATTTTTCGGGCCGAGCCGAGGCCTTGGCCAATTGGGTAATGGGAATGGTGGAGGTGTTGGACGCAAAGAGACCGTTCCCGGCCAGTTTCGCTTCCGCTTCCTGGGTGACTTTTGCTTTCAGGTTGCTGTCTTCAAAAACGGCCTCGATGACCAGATCGCATCCTTCCAGGTCGTCCGCGGAACCAGTGGCCTTAATGCGGTTCAATATCTCGGCTTTCTGTTCTTCCGTCATGCGCCCACGGCTGACTTTTTTCGCCAGCAGTTTCTCGGAATAGGCCTTGCCTTTTTCCGCGTTTTCCGTGGAAACGTCCTTGAGGACCACATCCAGGCCTCGGGTTGCGGTGGAGTAGGCGATGCCCGCGCCCATCATGCCGGCGCCAAGGACGCCCACTTTGCGGAAGGTTTCCTTCTCAACACCCTGCGGGCGGCTTTCGCCGGCGTTGACCGCGTTAAGCTGAAACCAGAAAGTGCCGGTCATGTTCTTGGCGACCTGACCAATAACCAGTTCCGCGAAATAGCGGGTTTCGATCAGGCTGCCATTGTCGAAGTCCACTTGGGCACCTTCCACGGCGGCGGACAGGATACGCTCCGGGGCGGGGTAGCAGCCTTTGGTTTTCTGCTTGAGCATTGCCGGCGCAATAGCCAGTTTCTGGGCCATGGCGGGGTGGTGAGGCGCGCCGCCAGGAAACTTGAAGCCTTTCTGGTCCCAAGGCTGCTGGCTCTTTGGATTGGCGTCGATAAAGGCCCGTGCCTTGGCCATCATGTCGTCGGTGGACGAGGCCAGTTCATTAACAATGCCGGCCTTAAGCGCCGCTTTTGGGTTTACCTTTTTGCCTTCCATCAGGAAGGGGAAGGCCGCTTCCAAACCGATCATACGGGGCAGGCGTTGAGTGCCGCCGCCACCGGGCAACAGTCCAAGGGTGACTTCCGGAAGGCCCAGTTGAATCTTGTCTTCGTCCAGAACAACCCGGTGATGGCACGCCAGGCAGATTTCCAGACCACCACCGAGGGCAGAGCCATTGATGGCTGCCACGATGGGTTTGCCGCTGGTTTCGAGGACGCGCATCTCGGCTTTCATGCCGTTGACCATGTCTTCAAAGGCACCGGCGTCTTCCCGGGTTACTTTGTACAGCTCTTTCAGGTCACCGCCGGCAAAGAAGGTTTTCTTGGCGGAGGTGACAATAATGCCGCGGATATTGTCGAGATCGCTTTTAACCTTGCCCACTGTCTCCGTCAGTGCCGCTCGAAAATCGGCGTTCATGGTGTTGGCGGACTGGCCGGGCATGTCGATGGTCAGGGTCAGGATCTGGTCTGAACCCAGGTCGTAGTGAATGGCGCTCATAGTTGGTTCTCCTCTCAGAATCAGTCGTCGGCTCAGACGCGCTCAATGATGGTGGCAATACCCATTCCACCACCCACACACAGGGTGGCCAGGCCGTAGCGCAGTTCTCTCCGCTCCAGTTCGTCGAGCAGGGTGCCCAGGATCATAGCGCCAGTGGCCCCCAGTGGGTGGCCCATGGCGATAGCACCGCCGTTCACGTTCACTTTTTCGTCCGGAACCGACAACTCCTTCTGGAAGCGCATCACCACGGAGGCAAACGCTTCGTTTACTTCGAACAAGTCGATCTGGTCGACTGTCATGCCAGCTTTTTCCAGCGCCTTGCGAGCCGCCGGGGCAGGGCCGGTCAGCATGATAGTGGGGTCGGTGCTGGTGACCGCTGTGGCCAGGATACGTGCTCGGGGTTTGAGCCCCATGGCCTTGCCCTTGGCTTCGCTGCCAATAAGGAGCGCCGTGGCGCCATCCACAATGCCGGAGGAGTTGCCGGCATGATGTACGTGATTGATTTTCTCCACGTAGTGGTATTTTTCCCGGGCGACGCCGTCGAAGCCCATTTCACCCATCATCTGGAACGAGGGCTTGAGGCTGGACAGGGATTCCACCGTGGTGTTGCCGCGTACATGCTCGTCACGATCCAGGATCATCACGCCATTCTGGTCGGTAACCGGAACGATGGACTTTGAAAAATAGCCTTTTTCCCAGGCGTTGGCGGCCTTTTGTTGTGACTTCACCGCAAACCCGTCTACATCCTCCCGGCTAAAGCCTTCCAGTGTTGCAATCAGGTCCGCGCCGATGCCCTGTGGCATGAAGCCAGTGTGCAGGTTGGTGGCCGGGTCCGTGGCCCAGGCACCGCCATCGGAACCCATGGGAACGCGAGACATGCCTTCAACACCGCCGGCAACCACCAGGTCTTCCCACCCGGAACGAACCTTCATCGCCGCCAGGTTGACGGCCTCAAGGCCGGATGCACAGAATCGGTTCAGGGTGACACCGGCTACAACTTCGTCCCAGTCCGCGGCCAGGGCGGCGGTTTTGGCAATATCCGCACCCTGGTCGCCAACCGCGGTCACGCAGCCCATAACGATGTCGTCCACCTGGGCGGTGTCCAGGCTGTTTCTCTCCTGTAGCGCCTTGAGAACGGTGGTCAGCAGGGTAATGGGTTTAACGCTGTGCAGGGCACCGTCTTTCTTGCCGCGCCCCCGGGGCGTACGAACCGCATCGAAGATATAGGCTTCGGTGGTCATTTCCTGTCCTCTGTTGGTCGTTGACTCAGTAATAGCATCGCGAAGGGTAACCATAGCGGGTCCTGACGGGTAAGCGTAATGACGAGCACTGCCAATCGAATTGGCGAAACTGCTCAATCCGGTCATGACAATTTCAGGGTAGGGTTCTATGGTGTAGACAGGTACCCATCACAAGCAGGAGCAAGGCGATGTCCCTGAGAGATGCCATCGATAACTTTTACGAGCCGCTGGTTGCGGAAGCCATTGATGAAACAAGAGGGGATGGTGACAGCCAGGACTACCTGACCGACGTGATGTGTGTGGCGCTGAATCGGCTGCCAGCCAAATACTACCGCCACAGCATCGATATGATGTTCTACCTCGCCGACGGCGAACTCGAGACCATGAAAAAACAGGCCCTGACCGCCGTTCGGGAGGCCAGGGAGTTTGTGAAGAGCCATCAGCGCGAATAAAAGAGCCATCAGCGGGAATGAAAAGCCATCAGCGCGATGGTTAGCTCTCCCGCAGTACAGCCTCCAACGCCTTGCCAAGCCGTTCAGCCAGGGGCTCACTGACAACATCCACTGGTTGAACCACACACCAGTTGGCAACCAGCATTTCCAGTTGCCTTGATTTGTCGCTGTCCGAAGAAGCGTTGCCCATGCCTTCGGCAAGTCGCTGTACCTGAATTTCCATGCGACGGCCCTGGTCTTCCGCCGGTGACGGCACTTCCGCCAGTATCTCCGCCCGAATCACCAGTTCTACCGGGTCTGGCTGGCCCACATCGGCAGCCAGACCGGCCCAATGCTGTGGCAGTGCCTCGCTGTCCAGGGTGCTCGAACTCCGGGCGTTGATCCAAGTTTTCCAGGTATCTATCTGATCCTGCAGCTGGCGGGTCGAAACCAGCCCTGAAAGGCGACTGCGTTCCTGGCTGACTCGCTCTTTGCTGCCCGCAGACAATGGCTCGTTTCTGAGCGAGTCAAGTTCAGCCAGTGTCGCTTTGAGCACATCAAGGCTGCTATCGGAGCCCGCCGATTGGCAGGCTTCAAGCACCGGCCCCGCTTTTTCATCCGCCTCACGGGAAAGCTGTTCCTGCTCATTCTTGCGGGCATCCCTTCGCGCAAAGATCTGGTCGCAGGCTTTGCGGAACGCTTGCCACAGTTTTCGGTCTTCGCGGTGTCGGGTAATGCCAATGCTCGTCCACTCTGTTTGCAGGGCTTTTGCCTGGCTCATGGCATCGCCCAGGGGCTCGTGTTCAATCAGGGCTTCCGCTCGCTCAACAATACCCTGTTTAAGAGCTTCGTTCTTCTTACGCTCGGTATCCAGCGGCGCCTCGAGCTGTTTCAGCAGGTCGTCGAACCGTTTCTGAACCGGGCGATTGTCGCGAAATTCCACGGGCCAGGCCGCTTTCCACTCTTCACGTGCGGTCTGGTGTATGCGTTCGGCCGCTTTCCAGTCAATGTTATTCCAGTCGGCGTTGTCGAGGAATGTGCCCAGCTGATCGCAAATCGTCTTGCGGGTTTCCAGGTTTGCCTGTTTCAGCCCGGACTTGGCAGAGAAATAGGCCTTGCAGGGCTCATACGCCTGATCCGAGGCCTGCTTGAACCGTGACCACAAGTCGCGATCGGAAGAACCTCCCAAACCCCGCCACTCATTCTGCAGTTCCTTGATTCGCTCAGCCTTGGCTTCCGGTTCCATGGGCTGGTTTGCCAGGTATTCCATCTGTTCGCACAGCGACTCCTGTTTCGGGCGCGTTGCAAAGCCCTGCCAGTCTGTCAGTTCGCGAAGCTGGCCTCCGAGCAGGTGCATTCGTGGTTGCAGTGATTTGCCGTGGCGATGATCAAGGCCTTTTGCGAGTTGTTGTGCGGCCTTGAAGTGCTGGCGGGACTCCTTCAACTGCTTGGATTCGAGAGCTTCCTCCAGCTTATCCAACACCTGCCGAAGCGAATCAGCCAAGGCCTTCTGTTCTTCCGAGTCTGGCTTGTTGGTTTTTGCAGGGCGGGGTTTTCCCGCAAGGCGATTCAGAGCGTCCAGCACGGTGGGGCGCCTGAAATCGCGGGGCCAGTCGACGGTTTCCAGTATCACCCTGGCTTGGTCGGTCTGCTTGCTATCATCGGTGTCACTGCTGGCGGTGGCCTGCAGTGCCATGATCTCGTCGCGGTGCTGGCCGAGGCGCTTGACTGCGGATATATAACTCCGCAGCGACTGCATCAGGTTCTCGTAGGTTTTCTGTTCCTGTTTCTCCACCTGGGTGTCCCGGGTGGCTTCCAGCCAGCGGTTCTCCTGGGTTTTCTGCAAGGCATCCAGGGAGGCCAGGGAGGGTTCCAGGTCCGGATCCTGATGTTTCAGTTCGTCAAGGGTGTCTTCCAGTAAGGACAACGTTTCCGCCCGTTGGCTCTTTTGCTCTTGCTGATGCCTCAGCTGATCCTTTTCGGCCTGCATCTCGCGCAGCCGTTCGCGGCACTGGTGAACAGCCTGCAGGAACTCCGTGGTTTGTTCCTGTGAGGCCTGAGTTTCCACATCAGCCCACTTTTGGAGGAGTGCGTCCAGACGCGCCTCAAACAACTTCGTGTCGTCGCTGCGGGCCTGCTCAACCGCATGACGCACGATGGTTTGAATGGTTTCGGCCAGTTTTCGTTGTCGATCTTCGTCGTCGCGAATACGTTGCAGCTTCTGGCGAACGATTTGATAGACCCCTTTGTCCTTGCCTTTGGCAAGCTTCTGGACGCGCTGCAGGGTGGCTTTTTCTGTCAGTGCTTCCGCCGCCTCGCTGCGTATACCTGCTGTCAGGCCGCCAATGGCCAGTTCCTCGAGTTCGCCTTCGGACGGGTTGGCTTTCAGTGCTTCTGCCTGCAGCTCTCGTTGGTCATCCTGCCTGCTTGTCTTGTCGGCCTCTTCCTTCGTAGCTTCCTTGCGAGGGGTAACGGCAGTCGCGGTTGCTTTGCGATTTCCAAACAGTTTCTGGATGAATGCGGCCATGGGGTTATCCTTTGATATTGAAACCAGTTCCCGGTGCCGGCAAAGTAAGCAGGCACCAGCCATCGGCGTTGTCCGGAGTTCCGGGTGCCGGGTACGTCAGCTGATCGATCCATGGAATTGAACGGTCAGCTGTATTAGGTGGGGGCTAGTCTAGCGTTTTGTCGGCATTTGCGGGAAGAGTCTGAATGGGAAAAGCATCAAATCCGGAAGATCAGGACCACAAGGCGCGTTCCGCCGCGTTGCGACTGCTCGCCAGACGGGAGCACAGCCGTTTGGAACTCGCGCTTAAGCTCAAGCAGAGGAAGATCGAATCGGATGTTATTGAGCAGGTTCTGGACGACTATGAAACCGAAGGTTGGTTGAGTGATGAGCGATTCGCGGAGGTCTATGCCCGGCAGCGGATGGATCTGGGCTACGGGCCGCTGAGAATCCAGGCTGAACTCCAGCAAAGGGGTATCCAGGAGACGCCGTCCTGCGTCCGGGAAATGAACGACACGGACTGGTCCGACCGGGCGACGCTGCTTCGGGAGAAGCGGTTCGGGCTCAGCGATATCCGCGATGACTGGGATGAAAAAGCTCGCCAGGCCCGCTTTCTTGCCCGTCGGGGGTTTTCCTCCGAGCACGTGGAAAACGCGCTTGAGCAACGGCTATAGCGTTGGTGGGACGAAACCGAATTCCTCTGGCAGCGACGCCCTGATGTCGCTGTTGTTTTCCTTGCCATCGACGGGGCCGACAATCTTTTCCATACCCTCCAGCTCTTTGAACCAGGGCTTTTCCTCAGTTTCCGCTACCTTTGTTGGCTCCGTCAGCCAGGCCAGGAAATCGTAGTAGCGGCGTATGTTCTGAACGTAAATCACCGGTTCATGCCCCCTGGCGTAGCCAAACCGCGTTTTGGAATACCATTCCTTCTGGGCAAGCAGAGGCAGGAATTCCTTGACGTCCATCCAGCGGTCAGGGTTTCTGCCGGCCCCTTCGGTCAGCCTGCGGGCATCCTCCACGTGCCCCCAGCCAACGTTATAGGAGGCGAGTGCAAACCAGGTCCGGTCCGGTTCGGGAATGCGATCGGGGACCCGGCTATGCACGATGGTGAAATACTTTGCGCCACCCTGGATGCTTTCCTCGGCATCGAGGCGATTATTGATGCCGATATGGCTGGCTGTATTCCGCGTTAACATCATCAGTCCGCGAACACCGGTCGGCGAGACTGCATTAGGGCGCCAGTGGGACTCCTGGTAGCCCATGGCGGCCAGCAGTCGCCAGTCCAGTTCGTAGGTCTTGGCGTAATCGCGAAACAGGCTTTCGTACTTGGGCAGGCGGTTTTCCACGTGATGAACAAAGGTCCGCGCGCCAACATAGTCCAGGCGGTCGAGATGACCGTAGAATCGCTCGGAAATATGCGCCAGTGTGCCGTCGTCCCGCAGCTCCTGAATAAACTGTTCGGCGGCATTGGCCAGACTCTGGTCCTGCTCGCTGGGAAAGAGCCACAGTAATGGTTCGGGCTCTCCGAGGCTGAACGCGCTCTTGACCTTCGAGAAGAACACATGGTTCAGCTCGAGTTCGTTGGAGGATACGATGGCCAGCGGGAACTCGCCGGATTCCACCCGCGAGAGGATGCCAGCGGCGTCCAGACCGGCGTGCATGGTCCACTGAAGGCCGCTGTTGTTGGCACTGAACTGTTCCAGTTGGTGTTCGTGATTGCTGTCCGCCACCAGATGGATAGTCTGCCCCTCAAGATCCTCCAGGGATTCCGGGCGGTCAACTTCGCGGTTATAGACCACCACGGATTCGGCTTCGATGCCGTTGGCAACCTTCTGGTAGCGCTGCTGAAAATCGGGGCGCGAGGACAGTCCTGCCAGACCGATGTGAGCGTAGTCCTGATCGAGTATCGACAGCACGCTGGTGTTGTCCTTCGCAACGCGAACCTTGAGCTCAACGCCCAGGTCCTCTGCGAACAGGCGCGCCAGTTCGTAGTCATAACCAGTGGGGCCATCACGGCCTTCAAAATAAACCGATGGCGCATTCCGGGTGATAACGTGGAGCACACCCTCGGAACGGATCTCCTGAAGAGTGCTTGGCCTTGAGCATCCTGCAACTGTCAGGATTATTGACAGTAGGCAGGTGTATTTCGCGATGGCCGTGTACGGCTGACGACGGTTCTTAGGCAAATTCCTGAACTCCCTTGATGCAGGACGCTGAGTGTTACGGTGTTTCCCCTGATGTCCGATCACTCCCTGCTACCTCGCTCGCACTTCTTGCGTTACTGAAAAAGCAGCAAGTGGCATGCCAGCACAGCTTTGGAGAGTTTAACCGATGTTCACTCAATACGGAGCCTCCCTGGCTCAACTGTAATGATCCCCGGTCATACTGGGGTGGTCAATGAATCTGCTCAGTTAATGTGCAAAACAATGTAAATTATAGCGGCCGGTTTATAACCTTTTGACGCTGTATCCCGGTGCGTGTTTCAAGTATCATTGCGGCCTTTCAGATGGCCGGCCTTTTCCTGTTTGCCTTGTACTCCGTCGATACGGAACACAGGATGCTGCACCGGCTCCCAGTCTCGCGCGTACAGGTTTTGATCATGCTTGAACTTCGCGGCGCTCCCGCGCTCTCGCCCTTTCGTTCCCGCAAGCTGCATACTCGCCTCCAGGACATCGTGCCTGCGGTGGAACATGTGTATGCCGAGTTCATGCACTTCACGGATCTTGAGTTCCCGCTGTCCGAATCCGATCAGGCGGTACTTGATCGCCTTCTGACATACGGTCCCAGTGTTTCCGCCGAAGAGCCTGATGGCGTACTTTTCCTGGTGGTTCCGCGCCCGGGCACCCTTTCACCTTGGTCAAGCAAAGCGACGGACATCGCCCGTAACTGTGGCCTGCGGCAGATTCGGCGGATTGAGCGGGGTATCGCCTATTACGTGAAAGCCAACCGCAAGCTGAGCCTCGAGCAGCGGGAGAAGATTGCGGCGTTGCTTCACGACCGCATGACCCAGAAAGTCTTCCACGAGATGGGCGGTGCGGAATTGTTGTTCCATACCGACGAGCCGCGCACCCTTAACCGTGTTCCGGTGCTTTCTGGTGGGCGTCAGGCACTGGTAGATGCCAATCGCTCACTGGGCCTTGCGCTGGCTGAAGACGAGATCGATTACCTGGTTAAGTCCTTCTCGGACCTGGAACGTGATCCCACCGATGTTGAGTTGATGATGTTCGCGCAGGCCAACTCAGAACATTGCCGCCACAAAATTTTCAACGCCTCCTGGGATATCGACGGCGAAGGGCAGGAAAAATCCCTGTTTGCGATGATTCGCAATACCTTTGAGATGAACAGCGAGGGCGTGCTTTCCGCTTATAAGGACAACGCGTCGGTTATCGCCGGCAGCCGTGGGGGGCGTTTCTTCCCGGAGCCCGAAACCGGTGTGTATCGCTATCATGAGGAAGATATCCATATCCTGATGAAAGTGGAAACCCACAACCATCCGACCGCGATAGCGCCGGCGGCTGGTGCTGCAACCGGTTCTGGTGGTGAGATCCGTGATGAAGGGGCAACCGGGCGTGGTTCCAAACCGAAGGCGGGCCTCAGCGGGTTCACGGTATCCAACCTTAACCTACCGAATGACCCGCAGCCCTGGGAACTTGGTTACGGGAAGCCGGAACGAATTGCCTCGCCTCTGGATATCATGATTGAAGGTCCCATTGGCGGTGCTGCCTTCAACAATGAGTTCGGCCGTCCCAATCTCGCCGGGTATTTCCGGACCTTTGAGGAAGTGGCGCCCGGTGCCGGTGGCGAAGAGGTACGCGGTTATCACAAGCCCATCATGATCGCTGGCGGCCTGGGTAATATCCGGGCGAACCATGTGGAGAAAGGCAATATTCCTGTGGGGGCCAAGTTGATCGTCCTCGGCGGCCCGTCCATGTTGATTGGTCTGGGTGGCGGTGCTGCATCGTCCATGGATTCCGGATCCAGCAACGAGAACCTGGACTTTGCGTCGGTCCAGCGGGATAACCCGGAAATGGAACGTCGCTGCCAGGAAGTGATTGATCGTTGCTGGCAAATGGGCGACGACAATCCCATATGCTTTATTCATGACGTAGGGGCCGGCGGCCTGTCCAACGCCATGCCGGAACTGGTCAAGGACGGTGGTCGCGGTGGCCGTTTCGAACTGCGTGACATACCCAGCGACGAGCCGGGCATGTCGCCCCTGGAGATCTGGTGCAACGAATCCCAGGAACGTTACGTGATGGCGGTGGCGCCGGAGAACCTTGAACAGTTTGATGCCCTTTGCCGCCGTGAGCGTTGCCCCTATGCGGTGATCGGCGAAGCCACCGAGGCGCACCATCTGGAACTCGGGGATTCCTATTTCGACGATCGCCCTGTTGATTTGCCGATGGACGTGCTGTTCGGCAAGCCGCCCCGCATGCATCGCAGTGTTTCGCGTTCCTCATTCACTAAGCCCATATTTGATTCCACAAAAATTGATCTGAACGATGCGGTAAGCCGTGTTCTGAGGCTGCCGTCGGTGGGCTCAAAGAGTTTTCTGATCACCATTGGTGACCGAACCATCACGGGGCTTGTCGCGCGTGACCAGATGGCGGGCCCCTGGCAGGTGCCTGTCAGTGATGTGGCGGTTACCTCGTCGTCTTTTGATGTGAAAACAGGCGAAGCCATGGCCATGGGTGAGCGCACACCGGTTGCGGTTATCGATGCGCCTGCATCCGGGCGCATGGCAGTGGGCGAAGTGATTACCAACCTGGCGGCCGCCCCTGTCGCCAAATTGTCGGATATTCGGCTGTCCGCCAACTGGATGGCCGCGGCAGGGCACCCGGGTGAGGATGAAAACCTCTATGAAACCGTTCGTGCGGTTGGTATGGAGCTTTGTCCTGCACTGGGTATCACCATTCCGGTGGGCAAGGATTCCATGTCCATGAAGACGGTCTGGGAAGAGGATGGCGGCGAGCAAAAAAGTGTTACGGCCCCGTTGTCGCTGATCATCAGCGGTTTCGCACCGGTGACGGATGTGGACAGAACATTGACCCCTCAGCTGGCAACAGATGCGGGCGATACGGATCTGATTCTGGTTGATCTTGCGGCGGGACAGAACCGCCTCGGTGGCTCGGCACTGGCGCAGGTCTACCGGCAGGTGGGTGCGGTAGCACCGGATCTGGACGATCCGGAAGACATCAAGGCGTTTTTCGCGGTTATCCAGGGCCTGAACGCAGACAGCAAGCTGCTGGCGTATCATGACCGTTCGGATGGTGGCCTGTTCGTCACCCTGGCTGAGATGAGCTTTGCCGGGCACACCGGTATCGACATCAAACTCGATGGTCTTGCGGAAGATGCGTCCCAGTTCGCTCGTGAGCTCTTCAATGAGGAACTTGGCGCCGTGATCCAGGTTCGTCGGGAGGATACCGGGTTTGTACTACAGCAGTTTTCGGCAGCGGGTCTTGGTGACCACACCTCGGTAATCGGTACCGTCAACCAGGACGACCACATCCGCTATACCTTTGAGGGACAGTCGGTCATATCCCGACCGCGGGCGGACCTGCAGCGTCTTTGGGCGGAAACCAGCTATCGCGTGCAGTCGCTCCGTGACAACGCCGATTGCGCTCAGGAGGAGTTCGACAACCTGCTGGACAGCAGTGACCCGGGGCTTCACGCGGAACTGACGTTTGACCTCAACGACGATGTTTCCGCGCCATACATCAACACAGGGGCCAGTCCTCGGGTGGCGGTGCTGCGGGAGCAGGGTGTTAATGGACAGGTTGAAATGGCCGCCGCCTTTGACCGTGCCGGGTTCGAGTCCGTGGATGTTCACATGAGTGACCTGCTCTCCGGCCGGGTTTCCCTGGAAGGGTTTAACAGCCTGGTAGCCTGTGGTGGCTTCTCTTATGGGGATGTTCTGGGTGCAGGTGAGGGCTGGGCCAAGTCCATCCTGTTCAATGATCGGGTTCGTGATCAGTTTGCCGCATTCTTCAACCGTCAGGACACCTTGGCACTTGGCGTTTGTAACGGTTGTCAGATGCTGTCCAACCTGCACGAACTGATTCCCGGCAGCGAAGGCTGGCCGCGTTTCGTACGTAACCAGTCGGAGCAGTTCGAAGCCCGGTTGGTGATGGCGGAGGTGCCCGCTTCTCCGTCGGCGTTCATGGAAGGCATGGCCGGCTCCAGGATGCCGATAGCGGTTGCCCATGGTGAGGGCAGGGTTGAGTTCCCGGCTGGCACGTCTGCAGACCAATTGAGTGATAGCGAGCTGATCGCGCTGCGCTACGTGGATAACCGCGGCGAGGTCACCACACGTTACCCATGGAACCCTAACGGATCTGAGGCGGGCATAACCGGTGTGACCACAAAGGATGGACGGGTCACCATCTTGATGCCCCATCCCGAACGGGTATTCAGAACCTCCCAGCTTTCGTGGCACCCTGCCGATTGGGGTGAAGACGCGCCATGGATCCGAATGTTCCGTAATGCGAGGCGTTGGTTCAGCTAAAGCCATAGCCTGAGCTAAAAAAGCCGGCCCCGGACGCACCATAAAGGTGACTCATCCAGGGCCGGCTTTTTTGTTTCTGGCGACGGGAGTTTTCAAGAATTTTCAAGGGAAATTTTTGTTTATAAGTGCGAAAATCCCCTTGACTCAAACGGTTTATGCACATTCCTGGTGCCATGCTGTGTGCAATGTGCACAAAGCACTGGGTTTAGGTTCATTTTTTGTTCGACAGCTATAACTATATGAAATATAAGAACTTAATTAAGTAGGTGAATTTGTCGCCAATTTAACAAAAGTGCAGTAATTCCGGGGGATGGGGGCATGTTCCCCAAAACTTTCCCCAGAGTTATCCACAGATTCTGTGGGTAAGTAGCTAAATGCTTAATCTGTACAAAAATTATCCGTTGGAAGGGTGTCGGAATGGCCCGATTCTGTTCTGACACAACGGAGTTCAAGGGAGGATCTGACGAATGTACAAGATGTGTTATTTCGTGCCTGAGAGTCATCTTGAAACGACCAAAAGCGCCCTTTTTGAAGTGGGTGCCGGGCGTATTGGAGATTACGATTGCTGTGCCTGGCAATGTAAAGGTCAGGGGCAGTTTCGTCCGCTGGATGGCAGCCAGCCTTTTTTGGGCCAGGCAGGGGAAATTGAGCGTGTGGACGAATTCCGCGTTGAGCTGGTGTGCAAGGACGACCTTATTCAGGCGGCACTTCGAGCGTTGAAACAGGCGCATCCCTATGAAGAGCCCGCCTACGAGGTGTTTCGTATGGAAGCGCTGTAGCGGCGGCCAGGCGTGGATATTTAGGCACGAGGCCCCATCCGGTACCGAATGTCGTCCACATGCACTGGGAAGTGTTCATTGCGAACGTCTTCCACATAGAGCTCAAGGGTGCGACGGACAGTGGGGAACGACAGCTCATCCCAGGGAATGTCTTCCAGCGCAAACAGCTGGGTTTCCAGCGACTCTTCGCCGGCCCCGAAGTCTTCGCTGGTGAGGGTGGCGCGATAGAACATGTGTACCTGATCAATGTGTGGCACATGAATGATGGTGTAGAGATTGTCCACCGTCACTTCTGCAAGCGCCTCTTCCCGGGTTTCCCTGGTGGCCGCTTCGAGGGTGGTTTCCGAGTTTTCCATAAACCCTGCAGGCAGCGTCCAGTAACCATAGCGGGGCTCGATAGCGCGGCGGCATAGCAGAACCCGCCCTTTCCAGACGGGAACCGTACCGGCGACGATGCGGGGATTCTGGTAATGTATGGTTTCACAACCGATGCACACGTAGCGGTGGCGATTGTCGCCTTGGGGGATGCGCTGTTCGACAGGATGGCCGCATGTGCTGCAGTATTTCATCTGTTTCACCATATACTGGACAAATGTGTGTTGGTAGCAAGTGTAACTATCTGCGCTGCCGGTGTCTCATTCAACAGTCAGAAGTCTTAACGGAGCCGTGTTTTGCGCGATCTTCTCACCAAACGCCTGTCAGGCTATGTACCCCGTTTGTTGACATTGGATTACCCCGAAGCAGCCGTACTCGTCCCGGTCACCAATGACCACGGAAACCCTGAAATCGTGTTTACCCTGAGGTCGGAAAACCTGAGTACCCACCGGGGGCAGGTGTCTTTCCCAGGCGGCCGGCGCGATCCGGAAGACCATTCCCTGGCCGATACCGCGCTGCGCGAGACCCACGAGGAAATCGGGCTGCCACCAGACCAGGTGGAACTGATTGCGCCGCTGAGCCAGGTCATGTCGCTGCATCAGATTCTCGTAACGCCTTACGTAGGGGTGATACCCGGCGATCACCCTCTTCAAGCCAATCCTGCGGAAATCGATAGTATTTTCCGGGTGCCCGTTGAGTTTTTCCTGGACGACAATCGAGAACGCACAGATCCGCTCAACTTCCTCAACAATACCTTCTATGTGCCCTGTTATCGCTGGGAACGCTATCAGATATGGGGCCTGTCTGCGGTCGTTCTGGTGGATTTCCTCAATGCGGTTTACGACGCCGGTATTGATTTGCTGGAGCCGCCGCCGAAACGCTGACCAGCGTCTCCTGACCCCTCCTTTCGAGTTCTCCTCTTTTTTTCGCGTTTATCAGCGAGCCCATTTCTTGGGCCCGCTGACGTTTTATGTGTCCCTGAATGCTCAAATGTTAGACAAAGGTCTAATATGCTTGTAAATCGATCAGGTATTACATGGTGAATACTGTATGCAAACGACAAAAAGGAGTTGCGTCGTGGGGTGCGATCAATGAAAAAAATTCAAACCGAAAAAAACCTGCCGGAGTTGATTTACGACTCTGTGGTCAATGCGATCGTTGAAGGTTTGCTCAAGCCGGGTGAGCGGGTCACACAAGAGACGCTGGCCGAGAGACTTGATGTCTCGCGGTTGCCGGTAAGCCAGGCTATGCAGCGTCTGCGTGATGACGGGTTCCTGTCAGCGGTAGGGCGTCGGGGCCTGATGGTGTCGGTGCTTGATGAGAGTTTTGTGGCGCAGCTGTACGAATTCCGGTGTGGGATCGATCTGGTGAGTGCCGGGCTTGCCGCCCAGCGAGTGGATGCCGGGGCGCGAAAGCGAGGTGAGGACATCATTGCCGAAGGTTTCGCGGCAGGGAAAGCACATGATCTCCCCGCTCTGATCGATGCTGACATGCGCTTTCATGGCTTCATCTACGAGCTGGCGGGTAACACCTTCATCCTTGACTCAATGGAGGCGCACTGGAACCACGTAAGGCGCGTCATGAGTGACATTCTCATTGTCGAGAAAAACCAGAAACAGATCTGGGAAGAGCACGAGGCAATACTGAACGCGGTATTGGCCGGTGATGCACGGACTGCTGAAACACTTGCCAGAGAGCATGTGGAAACCGCATCAAAATGGCTTCAGAAAGAGATTCAAGTCTGCCGTGAACCCCTGAAAAGAAGCGGGAGCACGATTAGTTAATCCAAGGAGAACGCGATGCAAAACAATGACAAAAATGCAGCTGTGATTCGGGTAATGTTGGCAAAAATCGGTCTGGATGGTCACGATCGCGGCATTAAAGTGGTCGCTCGTGCTCTGCGTGATGCCGGCATGGATGTGGTCTATACCGGACTGCATCGCACGCCTGAAGAAGTCGTGGACGCTGCCATTCAGGAAGACGTGGACATCCTCGGCATCAGCCTGCTGTCCGGTGCGCACATGCACATTTTCCCCAAGGTACTGGAGCTTCTGAAAGACAAGGAAGCTGAAGACATGATCGTTGCCGGTGGCGGTGTCATCCCCGACGACGATGTCAAAGAACTCTACCAGATGGGCGTCCACAAGATTCTTCTTCAGGACACTCCTCCGCAAGAAATCATCGATTCGTTCCGGCAAATGGTCGCAGATCGAGGTGCCCGATAGTCAGGGCCGTGGCCGCAGATTTCCTCAGACGACAACCAATAACAATATCAGGAGTCTCCGATGGAAGAGTGGAATTTTCCCCCCAGTTATCGCAACGACTATTTTCCGGATACGAACAGTCCCTACTGGTTCCGGGACCGGGAGACGATGGACCCGGAAAAACGCGATGAGTTGATTGTTGCGCGCATCCGCGAGGTGATGGCCTATGCCTACGACCACTCGCCATTTTACCAGCGCAAATGGGATGAGGCCGGTATAAAGGCCAATGACATCCGTACCCTCGCAGACTTCGAGGAAGTGCCCGTCGTCACCAAGCAGGAACTGCGCGATTCCCAGGCGAAAAATCCACCTTTCGGGGATTACCTCTGCTGTCCCGAAAGCGACATCCATCATATTCACGGCACTTCTGGTACCACCGGCCGACCCACCGCTTTTGGCATTTCCAGGCGTGACTGGGAAACCATTGCCAACAACCATGCCCGGATCATGTGGGGTATGGGGTTGCGACCCGGTGATACGGTATTTGTGGCGGCGATCCTGAGCCTCTACATGGGGTCATGGGGGGCGTTGATCGGAGCTGAAAGACTGGGTTGCAAAGCCTTCCCCTTCGGCGCTGGTGCGCCCGGGATGACTGCGCGAGCGGTAATCTGGCTCGGAATGATGAAGCCAGCCGGGCTGTATTCAACGCCGTCTTACGCGTTAAGGCTGGCGGAAGTGGCCCGCGAGGAAGGGGTAGACCCGAGAGAATTCGGCATCAAAGTGCTGTTCTTCTCCGGCGAACCGGGCGGCTCTATTCCTTCCATCCGCGACAAGATTCAGCAGATCTACGGTGCCAAGGTAGTTGACTGCGGAACGATGGCAGAGTTGACCCCCTGGATGCATGCCTCCGGTAGCGCAGACACCGAGGGCATGCTGCTTTGGCAGGACATTGTCTACACCGAAGTGGCAGACCCCAACACCCATCGCCGGGTGCCATACGGCGAGCAGGGAACGCCGATCTACACCCATCTCGAGAGAACGTCCCAGCCGATGATCCGGATGGTTTCCGGCGATCTGACCCATTGGGTGATGGAAGACAATCCCTGTGGTCGCACCTATCCCAGGCTGCCCAAAGGCATCTACGGCCGAATTGATGACATGTTCCAGATCCGCGGTGAAAACGTGTATCCCAGCGCCATTGCGGAAGTTCTGGAAGGCCTGGCTGGTTATGGCGGCGAGCACCGGATCATCATTTCGCGCGGTGGCTCTATGGATGAGTTGGCTGTCAAAGCGGAGTTTGATCAGGAGGTCGCAGGTAGGGGCCCGGATGCGATCAGATCTCTTGGTGAGAAAGCAGAGGCTGAACTTAGCCGGGTACTGGGCGTGCGCGCACGGGTCGTCATGGTTGACCCCGAGACCTTTCCTCGCACGGACTTCAAGGCCCAGCGTGTGGTTGATGATCGCGACCTTTACCAGAGCCTCAACCAGAAGCGAGGAGGTTAAATGATTAACCGCATACCCTCGATGAAGCTCGCTGAACGTGTGCGGGAAGGGCATCTTCGCGCCATCGCCAGACTTATTACCCGCGTTGAAAGCGGCGGTGATGCTGAGGTGCGCGAAGCCCTGGCCGAGCTTTACAAAAGCACCGGCAACGCCCATGTGGTGGGCATTACCGGTGTGCCAGGAGCCGGGAAGTCCACCCTTGTCACGCAACTGGTCCATGAGTACCGGGCCAGCGGCCGCAAGGTCGGCGTTGTTGCTATTGACCCGTCCAGCCCGTACTCCGGCGGTGCTATCCTCGGTGACCGTATCCGCATGGGCGACCTGGTGTCCGACCCCGGCGTTTTCATCCGCAGCATGGCCACACGGGGAACCCTGGGCGGCCTCGCCAGGCCAGCCCTGGATGCGGTTGATCTTCTGGATGCAGGCGGCTTTGACGTGGTCCTGATCGAGACGGTCGGGGTGGGGCAGGACGAGGTCGATATTGTCCGTGCCGCCCACACGACCGTGGTCGTCAACGCGCCCGGGCTGGGCGACGACATCCAGGCCATCAAGGCCGGCGTTCTGGAGATCGCCGATGTTCACGTGGTGAGCAAGGCGGACCGGCCGGACTCCAACAAAACCATTCAGGAGCTCAAGGCCATGCTGATGATGAGCCTGGAGCCGGGCGAGGGAATCTGGCGGGTGCCCGTGGTGCCTACCAGTTCCGAAAAGCATACCGGTTTTGACGACCTGATGGCCGCCATTGATCGTCACGCTGAGCACCTGGAAAAAAGCGGCGAAATCACCCAGCGGCGGCACCAGATCGCATTAACCCGGGTGGTGAAGGTTGCTGAAGAGATTGTCCGGGATAATTTTGCACGTGACAGCAGGTCGCAGACCGAAGAGCTGCTCAAGAAGGTTACCCAGCGCGAACTGGACCCCCATGGAGCCGCAGTAACCTTGTTAAAAGCCATGAAGGAGACCATTCATGAAGCGCACTGACCAGTATGACCCCGCTGCACTCAAGCACATGGAAAAAGAGTTCGACCAGTGGGAACAGAACGAGGTGTCGTCCTTTATCAAGCGGGCGCCGGAGAGCAAGACGGAATACACCACTGCCTCGGGAATGCCGACGAAACGTACCTACACGCCACTGGACCTGAAGAATACGCCCTTTGAGGATATTGGTTTCCCTGGGCAATACCCGTTTACGCGGGGGCCGTACCCCACCATGTATCGGGGCAGGAACTGGACCATGCGCCAGATTGCCGGCTTTGGTACGGCAAGGGAAACCAACGGTCGCTTCAAGTACCTGATCGCCCAGGGCCAGACCGGTCTGTCCATCGACTTCGATATGCCGACGCTTATGGGTTACGACTCCAGCCATGCCATGAGCCAGGGTGAGGTGGGCCGAGAAGGCGTTGCCATCGACACCCTTGCCGACATGGAGGAGTTGTTCGACGATATTGATCTGACCAAGATCTCGGTATCCATGACCATCAATCCGTCCGCCTGGATTCTCTACGCCATGTACATCGCCCTGGCGCAGAAGCGGGGATACGATCTCAATGACCTGTCGGGCACCATCCAGAACGACATTCTCAAGGAATACATTGCCCAGAAAGAGTGGATATTCCCGGTGCGGCCGTCGGTTCGACTGGTGCGGGACTGCATCCAGTACGGCTCCGAAAACATGAAGCGGTACAACCCTATCAATATCTCCGGGTATCACATTTCTGAAGCCGGTTCGACAGCGGTCCAGGAAGTGGCGTACACCATGGCAACCACCATGGAGTATGTCAGGACCGCCATCGATGCGGGTGTGGATGTGAATGAGTTCGGGCCGCGCCTGTCCTTTTTCTTCGTCAGCCAGGCCGACTTCTTCGAGGAAATTGCCAAGTTCCGCGCAGCCCGGCGGGTCTATGCCAAGATCATGCGCGAAAAATTCAACGCCACCAAACCCGAGGCCAGCCGGCTTCGTTTTCACGCCCAGACTGCCGCGGCCACCCTGACCAAGCCGCAATACACCATCAACCCGATCCGTACCGCGCTTCAGGCACTGTCTGCGGTACTGGGTGGCGCCCAATCCCTGCACACCAACGGCATGGATGAAGCGTTCGCTATTCCAACGGAAGAGGCGATGCGTATTGCCCTGCGAACCCAGCAGATCATCGCCTACGAGACCAACATCACCCAGGTGGTGGACCCATTGGGCGGTTCCTACTATGTCGAGAATCTTACCGATGAGATCGAGAAGGAAGTCTGGAAGATTCTCGACGAAGTGGAAGAGCTCGGTGGCACGCTGCAGTGCATCGACGACGGCTACTTCCAGAGGGGCATCTCCGATTCCGCCTACGATTTCGCGCTGCGCAAGGCCAGCGGTGAGCGTCCGGTTATCGGCGTCAACATGTTCGTGCAGGACGAAGAGGATGTTGAAATCGAAACCCATCCCCACGATCCGGAAACCGAACGCCGGCAGATTGAACGCCTGAATAAGGTCAAGGACAATCGCGACGAGGAGAAAGTTCAAGGCATGCTCAAGCAACTGAAAGAGCAGGCCGAGGACGAATCGGCCAATCTCATGCCCATCACTATTGAACTGGTGAAAGAGGGCGCCTCGATGGGTGATATTGTTGAAACCCTGAAAGGGATATGGGGAACCTATCGCGAAAAACCTGTAATCTGACCGGCTTTGAATACTGACAGAACCGGTTCACGGGAGACATGAATGGTCAGGCTCACCAAGATCTATACGAAAACCGGAGACAAGGGCGATACCGGTCTTGGCGACGGCAGCCGCGTCGCCAAGCATGACCTGCGTGTGGAAGCCTACGGTACGGTGGATGAGGCCAACGCAGTGATTGGTCTCGCGCGGCTGCATGTGGACGACGAACTGGACGTGATACTGGCACGCATCCAGAACGACCTGTTTGATGTCGGGGCGGATCTGTGTACCCCGATCGTGGAGAACCCGAAATACCCGCCACTGAGGCTCGCCGAGGGCAAGACCGTTGAGCTTGAGCAGGAGATCGACCGGTTCAACGCGGATATTCCGTCGCTTCGCTCCTTTATCCTGCCCGCAGGCAATGCTGCGGCTACGCATCTCCACCATGCCCGCACGGTAACGCGGCGTGCTGAGCGCATCATTGCTCAGCTACAGGAAGAGCAGGACATCAGCCGGTTGGTGCTGGAATACATGAACCGGCTGTCCGATTTGTTGTTCGTTCTTGCCAGACACGCCAACAACCAGGGTAAGGACGATGTGCTTTGGGTGCCGGGTGAATAATGCTGGCCCGCGACCAGGGTACTGAAGCGTGAATTTGTCGCCGCTGGAACATGGTGGCCGGTTACGCGCCGCCGCGAAGAAGTGGGCGATTCCGCTGGATCAATGGCTGGACCTGTCCACCGGTATCAATCCGAGTGGGTGGCCGGTTCCGGCGATCCCGGAAGAGGTCTGGCGCCGCCTGCCGGACCCTGACGATGGCCTGGAGCAACTCATCAGGCAATGGGTAGGTGCGCCGGACGCCGCTGCTTGTATGGCCTTGGCCGGCAGCCAGGCGGCAATCATGCACTTGCCCCGTATACGAAAGCCGTGCCGGGTAGGTGTGCCCTCTCCGGGGTACCAGGAGCATGGTCACAACTGGGCTGTTGCCGGCCATCGGGTGATCGAGATTGGCAACGACCAGCGAGAGGACGATGACGAAAGTTGGCTGGACGAGCTGGACGTGCTGGTGTGGATCAATCCAAATAATCCCACTGGCCAGGTTGTTGATCCGGACCGGTTGCTGAGCTGGCATCAGCGGCTTCAACGTCGTGGTGGGTGGCTGATTGTAGACGAGGCGTTCGTCGATGCCACTCCGGAACTCAGTGTCGGGTATGCGACCGACAGACCCGGTCTTATCGTCATGAGATCCCTGGGTAAGTTTTTCGGCCTGGCGGGCCTGAGGGCCGGAGCTGCGGTGGGAGACCCGGATATTATTCGCCGATTGGGCGCAATGATCGGGCCCTGGTCAATCAGTGGCCCCGCGCGATTTATCATGGGCCAGGCGCTGGCGGACGCTCAGTGGCAGGCCGCGACGATGGAGCGGCTGCACAGTGAAAGCCAGCGGTTGGCGGACTGCCTGTCGCGGCATGGCATTGAAGGAGCCGCAGGAACGGTGCTCTTTCGATACGTTCGGCATGGCCAGGCGGCGGACATTGCAGGCGAGCTCGCACGGCGAGGAATCCTCGTTCGGGAGTTTGAGAACCCTGCCGCATTACGGTTTGGATTGCCCGGTTCGGAACCGGAATGGACCCGGTTAGAGCAGGCACTGTATTTAAGCCATCTGTATTGATTTAGCACATAAGGGCTGCTAGTTTGGCGCCCGATTCGATGAACACCGTGTTCAGGTAACGCTTTTTTGCGGTATCCCCGCCGGAAAGCGTAAAACGGGAAGTCGGTTAAAGTCCGACGCTGCCCCCGCAACGGTAAGTGAGCTAAAGGCAATCGAAAAAGCCACTGTGCGTCATGCATGGGAAGGTGATTGCCCCGGACCGGCCCATCGGCTGATCCACTCGCAAGCCCGGAGACCGGCCTGAATACACACCGGAAGTTGCGGAGGGCGACGGCGGTGGGAGAGTTGCGTCGGTCTCACACCCGTACTCTGACTCGTATCCTGCCTCCCCAATCTCATACTCAAACTCCGCAACACAATAACCATCACGCGGGTGCGCGTGGTTTGCCAGCGAGTGTTGATTATGAGTTGTCCGAAGTCTTTGCCGGTCCTGTTTTCCGGCCTCCCCCTTGTGTTCCTGCCAGTTTCCAGTGCGCTAGCCGACGAAGACATAATGGTCTCGGCACTTGACCCCATTGTTGTTACGGCCACGCTTGGTCCGAAGACCCGGGGCGAAAGTGACTCATCGGTCACGGTGATCGATGAAGAGGCGATCGAACGCTTGCAGCCTCAAACGTTCGACGAGCTGCTGATGGGCCAACCCGGCATTGATATCACCAGCAACGGCTCGTTCGGTAAGAACACCAGTGTCTACACCCGGGGTACCGGCAGCGAATCCACGGTTTTCCTGGTGGACGGCATTCGTTTGCGCTCGGCCACCAGTGGTAGTGCTGCCTGGCAGTATTTCCCGCCGCAAATGGTGGAAAGGGTAGAAATTGTTCGGGGTTCCCGCAGTAACCTGTACGGGGCCGATGCCGTGGGCGGCGTTATCCAGGCCTTTACCCACAGCGCCGAAAAGGGCCGCGAGGGATGGGTTCAGGCCGGCGGTGGCAACTTCAATACCCAGGAGTATGTGGCCGGGACGGCCGGTACTGAAGGCCGGATGACATACAGTCTGAGCGCAAGCCATCTGGAAACTGACGGCACGGCCATCGTTGAAGGGGGCGAAGACAAGGGCTTTCGTAACACCTCAGCCCTGGCGTCCGTTGCTCACCAGTTCGACTCCGGTGGGGAAGCCGGCGTTGTCCTCATGCGTGCCCAGGGCAATACCGAGTTCGAGGGCGGTGATACAGATTTTGCTATCCAAACCGTTGGTGTTCGTCTGGACGCGCCGATCAGCGACTATTGGCGGAGCCGTATCCTGTTAGCCGAATCCATTGATGAGCAGGATACACGGGACGAATTTGGTGACAGCACCTTCGACACCAAAACCCGCAGTGCCCGTTGGGAGAACCAGATCAGTATCGGCCGCCATGAGTACATCTTGGGCGGTGAACTCTTGATGGATGAAGTAGACAGCACCACCGACTTTGACGAAACCAGCCGCACCAACGCCGCTGTTTTTGGTCAGGCCCTGCTGAATTTCGGTCCGACGGACTTTCAGTTGAGTTTGCGCGCCGACGATAACGAGGCTTTTGGTCGTGAGGAAACCGGTGCGATCGCCATGGGTGTCGATATGGATCGCAACCATAGAGTAAGGGTGAGCTACAGCACATCTTTCCGGGCGCCCACGTTCAATGACCTCTACTTCCCGAACTTCGGCAATGCGGATCTTCAACCGGAAACCGCAGGTAGCGTGGAGCTTGGTATTGGCGGAAATTACGCCCGTTGGTTCTGGGATGCCGCGATCTATCAGACAGACGCTGATGATCTGATTGTATTTGTCTTTAGGGACGGTCGGTTCGCACCATTCAATGTTAACGAAGCACGCATCAGGGGGGTTGAGCTGAGTGCTGGCCTGGAATTGGACGAATGGACCGTGCAGGCTGGGGCCTCGGTAACCGACCCCCGCGACCGTGAGACCGACAATAGAATTCGTCGCCGTAGCGCGAAACAGTTCCGGGTGGATCTGGATCGGGACTTCGGCCGAGTGTCGTTGGGAACCACCGTCAAGGGCCAGGGGTATCGTTACGACGATGCCGAAAACGAAGAGCGCCTCGCCGGCTTTGTCACTTGGGACCTGCGGGCAAAGTGGGAAATCGACAGCCATTGGACCACCAATCTGACGGTCGACAACGTGCTGGACAGAGAATACGCCACGGCGCAGCGCTTTGATGGAAGTGCTTACATAGCCGCTGGCCGCACCGCAATGCTGACGATTCGCTACGACCTATGATCAACCATGGAGAGGTAAGGGCATGATTGAGCGCCTGTATAGGACTCTGAGACGCCCGTTGTTCGGCTGCCTTTCCGGGCTTCTGTTAATGCTGTCCCAACCGGTGTCCGGCGCCACGGTATTTGGGGTAGTGTCTGAGCGTTCCGCTGCGGAGATGGCTGCTGGTGCGGAACGCTTGCTGGCAGCCCAGCCAGATCACCGCATTATTCTGCGAACACCGGAGCAATTGGCAAACCTGGACAACAGCGCTCTCGACGATCTGGTGAGCCAGGCCGATGCCTTGTTGATGGCGGCGGTTTTCGGAGAGCAGGTGGGCCGGATTGAGCGTGCTGTGGGCGAGCAGGCCGCCGTTCGCGAGTTTCCGATTCTGGGGGTGAATGGCGACAGGGCGCTGACTGTGCTGTCACGGTTACAGGGGCGCAAGCCCCTGGAAGGGCTGGATGCCACGACCCTGAACAACCTGATGAAAGCGCCGGACCCCGGCACCGACTTGAAAGCCCATCTGGCAGAGCTTAAGGCCCGTTTCCCCGAACAGGAACCCTGGCTTGAAGGCCGGGCCCTATACCAGGGACGCACCCCGCAACACCTGGATGCCTTATTGCGTTGGTTGCTTGTTCAGGCGGGCGAAGAGCTTGACGTGCCGGATCTGCCGCCCCGGTCGCTGATCCGCTATTACCGTAATGGTGAAGCCACAGATAGCGCGGCGAACCTTAGCCTGCAATCCGGCCCTGTGGTCGCGCTTCTGGATCTGGACAGTGGTGATCGCCCCGGCGATCGGGCGCTGCTGGACGCAACCTGTGCAGTCCTGGAATCCAGAGGAATGCAATGCTTTGCGATTCTGTCCCGATGGGGTGGTGCCAGCCTGGAGGCTGTCCGTGCCCTGAATGAAACGGTAGGCCCGGCGACACTATCCGGTATTGTCAGTCTTCAGGACTTTATTATTGGAGGCGGTGAGGGTCGGCGTCAGGTCACGGAAGCGTTGGTCAGGTTGAATGTGCCGGTGATCAAGGGTTTGCGCCTGGCCTCCCGCACCACCAACCAATGGCAATTGTCGATCGATGGTATTCCGTCTGACAAGGTGCACTACAAATTGGCGATGCCCGAGCTCCAGGGGGTCAGTCAGCCTATGGTGCTGGCTACGGCGGAGCCGGAAGTGATTGACGAAAACACCGGTGTGGCTCTGACGCTTACCCAGCCGGTGCCGGAGCGGGTGGACGCCGTTGCGGACCGCCTGAAACGCTGGCAGACGCTGCAAGCCAAGGGCAACGCCGACAAGCGCGTGGCCATCATCTACTACAATCATCCACCGGGCCGGCAGAATATTGGGGCGGACAATCTCGATGTGCCAGCTTCCCTATATGAAATGCTGCACTGGCTTAAAGCCGAGGGCTACGAAACCGGCCCACTGCCGGAGAGTCCGGAAGCCCTCACCGACCTCCTCCAGCAACGAGGCGTGAGCCTGCCGGATGATCCTCGCGCGCTGAGGGAAATGGCCGGTGACGTTGCCTCAATGGCGGGCAGAACCTATCGTCAGTATCTCGAAACCTTGCCCAGGGTTGTCCAGCAGGAAATGGTCCATGGCCCCCTGGGTTATTTGCATGAGCGACTTGAGCAGGCACATAGGTTGGGCGAGAAAGAATTGGCAACCGGTCTGTTGAGTCGGGGCATTCGTGACTTGCGGCACCTGATTGAACACCTCCAGCACCCGAACCGAAAGGCGGCCCTGAGCCGACTGGACGAGTACGAAGCGCTCTGGCAAGCACGTCTCGATGAAGGTGGTCACAGTGGGGAACTGGATGACAGCCGGGTTGCGCTGGCCGATACGGGCATTCCCGGACTCAAGGGGTGGGGAGAAGCGCCGGGCCAGTCCATGGTGGTGGATGACAGGCTGATTTTCCCTGGGCTTCGATTCGGTAATATTTACATCGGTCCGCAACCGCCCCGGGGCTGGGAAGTGGATGAAGAATTGTTGCACGCCAACACCACCTTCCCCCCGACCCACCAGTACGTGGGTTTCTACCACTGGTTAAGGGATCACTACCAGGCTGATGCGCTGGTCTACGTTGGGCGCCACTCAACCAGGGAATTTCTGCCACGCCGCCGTGCTGGTTTGACGGGGGATGACTACCCCGATCTGCTGGGGGGTGACCTGCCATTGATCTACCCTTACATCGTCGACGGTGTGGGTGAGGGCATCCAGGCCAAGCGCCGGGCGCTGGGAGTCATGATCAGTCACCTGACGCCGCCGCTGGCCGCAACGGAGCTTTATGACGAACTGCTGGAGCTCCGACAGCTCGTGGAAACCTGGGAGTCCGCCAATGAACCCGACAGCCCTACCAGGGAGCGGGCGCTGAAAATGCTGCGGGAGAAAATCCAGGTGCTGGATATCTCTGACGATCTCGAACAGGAAATCGCTGGCGAGATGGGTTTGTCGGTGGAGGAGGTGTCCCTCGATGAACTTTCACCCGACCTGCTGGTTCATGAAGCCGGCCACTATGTCACTGATATGCAGGAACACTTTATGCCCTTGGGGCTGCACGTGTTTGGCCGGGACTGGAGCACAGACATGGTGGACACCATGCTCGACTCCATGGCGGGTAAGGCCGGCAAGCCAGAACCGGCCTGGCGCACCGATCTTGAAGCGTCTCCTGCTTCTGAGCGCACCAGCTTTCTCAACGCGTTGAATGGCCGGTTTGTTGCTCCGGGGCAGGGCAACGATCCATTGCGAACGCCGGCGGTATTGCCAACGGGGCGCAATTTTCACGCCTTGTCGGATGACCTGATTCCAACCCGTGTGGCCTGGTCGCTGGCTGAAGAACTGGTCGAGGAGGCCAGGGCCACAAAAGTCAGCACCTCAGAACAAAGCGATGCACTGGTGCTCTGGGCCTCGGATACGGTGCGAGACGAAGGGGTCATGATCGCGTTTGGCATGAAGCTTTTGGGTGTGCGTCCGGTGTGGAACAGTCGGGGCATCGTGAAAGGCCTGGAGCGTTTGCCCGCCGGCCCGGGAACCGATACACCCATTCGTCGCAATGTGGTTTTCACCACGTCCGGCTTGTTCCGGGATCTTTATGAAAGCCAACTGGAATGGCTGGATATGGCATCGCGTTACGCCTTGGCGGGTGCGGCGGGATCCATCAGGGCCGAGCACCCGGAGCTGAACGAGGCACTGGACCAGGCGTTATCGGTTCTGCCGGTCGACATGCGTAAGCCGGGCGAGGAATCCCTGTCCACCAACGGTGTTGCCGCCCACTGGGTCGCTGAGGCACGGGTATTGCTGGCCGCAGGTGCGTCGGCTCGGGATGCGGGGGCAAAGGCCGCTTACCGGGTCTTCGGTACGGCTCCGGGCGCATACGGTGCGGGGGTTAACCGGCTTGCTACCCGCACGGGAGCCTGGCAGGACCGGGAGCAACTGGGTGACGCTTATCGCCGGCGCATGGGGCACGTCTATGGCAAGGGCAGCCAGGGTGAACCGGCTCACGATGCTTTCGACCGACAATTGCGGTCGGTGAACCATACCTATCTTGGGCGGGCCAGCCACCTCTATGGCCTGCTGGACAACGATGACGGTTTTGATTTCCAGGGCGGGCTGTCCAACGCCGTGGAGCACTTGCGTGGCAAGCCACCGCAGAACCGGGTGCTCCAGTACGCAGACCCGCGAAATCCCCGGGTGGATTCGCTTCAGCGAGCGCTGCAGGTAGAGCTGAGAGCCCGTAATCTGAACCCGCAATGGTTGGCCCCACTGATGGAGCACGGCTATGCCGGTGCCCGCACCATGGGCAGTGATTTTCTCGACAACCTCTGGGGCTGGCAGATCACAAGCCCACAAGTGCTTCGTTCCAGTGTGTGGGACGAGGTCAATGAAGTGTACTTTCAGGATCGCCACGGCCTTGGCCTGGACGACTTCCTGGCAGAGGGCCACAACGTGCATGTCAAAACCCACATGCAGGCGATTGCGCTCCTGGCCGCGAAACGGGGGTTCTGGGAGGCGGACGTCTTCACCCGTCAGGCCCTGGCACGTGACTTCGCCGGAAACATCATCGACCATGGCCTTCCCGGCAGTGGCCACACTCGTCCGGATCACCCCCTGATGGATTGGGTCGCGGACCAGTTGGACCCCCGGCAGCGGGAAGCCTTCGAGTCCGCGCGACAAGGTGGGTCGGCCGACTTCCCCCCGTTAGGCGCCGCCAACGATGATTGTCAGACTCCCGGAAACCAGAGGGCCTCATGTTGAAATCGTTACGGCATACCGCTGCGTTGATGTCGTTTGCTCTGGCTATGTCACCGGGGGCTGTGGCCGGTACTGAGCGATGTGCAACCGACGACACCGGCCAGGAAGTCTGCCTTGAACAACCGGCCGGCCGGATCGCGGCCTTGTCTCCCGGAGCGACCGAACTTGTCTGGGCTGCAGGCGCCGGTGATCAGGTCATCGCGGTGGTTTCGTACAGTGATTACCCCGAGCAGGCGAAGCAGGTCACCTCTGTGGGTAGCCACACTCGAATGGACCTTGAGCGCCTGATGGCACTGAAACCTGATCTGGTCATTGGTTGGGTGACGGGCAACCCGCCGGAACAGATTGCGGCCCTGAAGGACCTGGGGTTGCCGGTATTCTCCATTGAACCCCGAAGTTTTGAGGGCGTTTCAAGCACCATCGAACGGCTGTCGATTCTGGCGGGTACCGAAGATGAAGGCTTTGCCGAAGCGGATCGTTTCCGCAAGGGAATGGCCGCACTGAAAAAACAATATCAGGGTGCGGAGCCGGTCTCGGTGTTCTATCAGGTGTGGGATGAGCCTCTGATGACCGTGAACGACGAGCACCTGATTGGTAAGGTGATCACGCTATGCGGTGGCGTGAACGTATTCGGTGATCTTGATCGCCTGGTGCCGAGGATCAGTGCCGAGGCGGTTATCGGCGCCAACCCTGAGGCCATTCTGGCCGGTGGCATGGGTGAAGAGAACCGGCACTGGCTGACCCGCTGGGAGGCTTTCCAGAGTATCGATGCCACCGTGAAGGAGAACCTGTACTTCGTTCCACCGTCGCTGATCCAGCGCCCGACGCCGCGTATTCTGAAAGGTTCACAACTGTTTTGCGAGAAACTGGATGATGCCCGTGCCAAACGTTAGTGGGAGACAGACCCCTTGAGCAGGCCTCTGACCATGCCACTTGTGTTGTTGGCTCTGGCCAGCCTCGTCGCCATGATGTTGTCGGTGGGTGTTGGCAGTGTCAGCGTGGCACCGGGAGACGTTGTCGCCGTCATTCTGGGTGAGGGCAGCAACCTGCAGCAAACCCTGGTGCTGGAATTGCGCCTGCCACGCACACTGTCCGCTTTCGCAACGGGCGGTTTGCTGGCCGTGGCCGGGGCTCTGATGCAGGTGCTGTTACGCAATCCGTTGGCGGATCCCTACGTTCTGGGGTTGTCTGGCGGTGCTGCCGTCGGGGCCTTGTTTGCGATGCTGGCGGGCCTGGGCGGTTTGATGATTTCGGGATCGGCTTTTGCCGGTGCGTTGTTGGCCACACTGATGGTGTTCGGCCTGGCCCATGGCACCGGAAGCTGGACGCCGTCGCGTTTGTTGCTCACCGGTGTGGTGGTCGCCGCAGGCTGGGGCGCGGTGATTACCCTGATGTTAGCGATCAGCCCGGCCCAGCGCTTACCGGGAATGTTGTACTGGTTGATGGGCGATGTGTCCTACGCTAGAACGCCCTGGCCCGCACTGGCTTTCCTGGTGCTGGTGTGTCTTTTGGTGGTACCCCTGGGGCGGAGTCTTAACGTACTGGCACGCGGTCCCATGCAGGCGGCAGCCCTTGGAGTGGCGGTGCGACCGCTGGAATGGACGATCTATATCCTTGCCAGCCTGCTCACGGCCACCGCGGTCACCATGGCTGGCAGTATTGGTTTTGTCGGCTTGGTGGTGCCTCACATGTTGCGGCTGGTGCTTGGTAACGACCAGCGCCTGATCCTCCCTGCCTGTGCACTGGCTGGCGGCACGCTGCTGGTGCTGGCGGATACCCTGGCGCGAGTAGTGATTGCGCCCGAGCAGTTGCCGGTAGGTGTGATCACGGCCTTGCTGGGTGTACCCACCTTCCTTTACCTGTTGTATCGGAGCCGCTGATGAATCCGTTGCAGGCTAGACAGTTGGTCATCGACATTCCCGGGCGGGGCGATGGGGAAGCGCTGAACTTTGCCGTGGAACCCGGGCAGATCTGGGGCGTTTTGGGGCCAAATGGTGCCGGCAAGACGACGCTCTTGCACACACTGGCGGGGTTGCGAGCACCACGTCACGGATCGGTTTGCCTGGGAGAGCATCCTTTGGCAGACCTGAAGCGCAGGACAATATCGCAACAACTGGGGATGGTTTTCCAGGAACGGCAGGACGGTTTTCCCGCGACGGTACTGGAAACGGCGCTGATCGGGCGCCATCCCTGGTTGTCACCCTGGCAGATGGAGTCCGGAGCCGATGAACGTCTTGCGAGAGGCGCTCTGGAACAGCTGGATGTGGGCCATCTCAGTGATCGGCTGGTGAACACACTCTCTGGCGGTGAACGCCAGAGAGTAGCCATTGCCACAGTGCTGACCCAGGCACCTGATACCTGGCTTCTGGATGAACCCACCAACCATCTTGATCTGCACCATCAGGTGTCGGTACTCCAGTTACTGACCGAGCAGGCGCGTAGTGGGCGTTCCGTCTTCATGTGTCTGCACGACCTGAATCTTGCGGCACGATGGTGTGACCATCTGCTGTTGCTGTACCCCAACGGCGAAGCCTGCTGGGGGCCTGCAGAACGAATGCTCGTGCCGGCCGCGCTTGAACGGCTTTATGATCAGGAACTTCTGACAGTGGACGTGGATGGTGCGCCGCTATTTGTCCCTGTTAAGTATTGAACGTAGGAGCTATATGAAAGCAACCGTACCAGCCGCAATGATTACCGCACCAGGTTCTGGCCAGGGGAAGTCCATGGTGACCGCAGCACTGGCGAGATTGCATAGGAATGCCGGACGAAAGGTACGGGTGTTCAAGCACGGCCCGGATTACCTGGACCCGATGGTGCTGGAAGTCGCATCCGGACAGCCGGTGTACCAGTTGCATCCGTGGATGACGGGCGAGGACGAGTGTCGCTGGCGTCTGGTGGAAGCCGCGCAGGATGCCGACCTTATTCTGGTGGAAGGATCAATGGGATTGTTTGACGGTGACCCTTCCAGTGCGGACCTCGCCAAGCTGATGGGTATTCCCGCTCTGCCGGTCATTGATGCCCGCGGCATGGCTCAGACCTTTGGAGCGGTGGCTCTGGGGTTATCAAAATTCGACTCCGCGCTTCCGGTTTATCAGGTGATTGCCAACCGCATCGGCAGTTCCCGACATGGGGCTATGCTGCGGGAGAGCCTGCCTGAGGGCATCAGTCTGCTAGGGGCCATTCCCCGAAACGAGGCCATGAGTCTCCCAAACCGGCATCTTGGGCTGGTTCAGGCCGGCGAGTTGGGCGATCTGGAGCAGCGCCTGGACGCCGCCGCTGACGTCCTTGCGGAAGCAGGGCTGGATGGCCTGCCGCTTCCCGTGACGCTGGAAGCTGAACCCCCGGAGTCCCCACCACCGTTGCTTGAGGGTGTTCGCATCGCCATTGCCCGGGACGCAGCGCTGAGTTTTATTTACCGCGCCAATCTGGACCTGTTGCAGGCGATGGGGGCAAAACTGTCTTTCTTCTCCCCGCTGATAGATTCAGCATTGCCAGACGCCGACGCCCTCTGGTTACCAGGCGGGTACCCGGAACTTCATGGCGCCACTCTGGCCGGTAACCGTCCGATGTTGGAGGCGATTCGCAACCACTACAGCGCCGGTAAACCCATGCTGGCCGAGTGTGGCGGGTTAATGGCCTGTGTGGAGGAACTGGCGGACCACGACGGAGAGATCCACAACCTGCTCGGAATTATCCCGGGTCGAGCCAGTATGGCCGGCCGCCTGCAGGCGCTGGGTCTGCAGAGCCTGAATACCGAGCAGGGGCAGTTGCGGGGGCATACCTATCATCACTCGCGACTGGAAACTGACTGGCAACCCCTGGCCCGAACCCGCAAGGTTGCGGGCACCGAGGCTGAACCGGTGTATTGCCGGAAGGGGCTGGTGGCCAGCTATTTCCACGGCTATTTCCCCTCCGCCCCAGAACTGGTGGCCGGAATTTTTCGCGGGCAGGCCATTCGCCCGCTTATCGATAAGGAGCCTGACCATGCGTGAACGCGCCAAAGACCCCGAACGCCATGCTCGCCGCATGGACGCAAAGCAGAAGATCATGCAGGAGCGCATCGCCCGTGCCCAGAAAGAACAGGGTGTGCTGCTGGTGCTGACCGGCCCGGGCAAAGGCAAGAGCAGTTCCGGTTTTGGCATGGTGGCCCGGGCGCTCGGCCATGGTATGAAAGTGGGTATTGTCCAGTTCATCAAAGGCGCATTCAGCACCGGTGAAGAAGCGTTCTTCCGCGAATTGCCCAACGTGAGTTATCACGTGATGGGCCAGGGCTATACCTGGGATACCAAGAACCGGGAGCAGGACGTGGAGGCAGCCAATGCCGCCTGGGATGTGGCCGCCAACATGTTGAAAGACGACAGCTACGACCTGGTCCTGCTGGACGAACTCAACATCGCCCTGAAGTACGACTATATTGATCTCGACCGTGTTCTGGACGACCTCCAGGGCCGCCCGGAGATGCAGCATGTGG